>JBKDZY010000574.1:0-3458 GCA_047971765.1 Hyphomicrobiaceae bacterium
CCTTCACCTGCTCGACGATCAGGTTGAGCAGGCTGCGGTCGAGGATGTTGATCATGGAGAAGAAGACGAGCACCCCCAATGCGTACCAGGCGACACGCATGGGGGGAGCTGCCTTCACCTCGTCAGCTCGCCTCCGCTTCGGCCAATCGGTCAGCGTAAAGCTCGAGTGCGCGTTCTTCCTGCAAATGGCGCAGATAGCTCGGGAACATGGTGTTGATCGGCTTGAACTGCTTCAGCACTTCCTTGGCCACCACCATCTTGTGCACTTCGGTCGGCCCATCGGCCAGGCCGACATGATAGGAATTGATGAGCGCGTCGCTGAACGGCATTTCGGTCGACAAGCCAAGCGAGCCGTGCAGGTGCAGCGCGCGCTCGGCCACGTCGTGCAGCACCTTGGGCATCGTTGCCTTCACTGCCGACACGTACAGGCGGACGTCCTTCCAGTTCTGGCTCTGGTCGGCAAGCCAGGCTGCTTCCAGGATCAGCAGCCGGAACTGCCGGATCTGGACCCACATGTCCGCGATCTTCTCCTGCACCATCTGCTTCTTGGCAAGCAGCTCGCCCTTGGTGACGCGCGACTGCACCCGCTCACAAGTCAGTTCGAAGCATTTCGTCGCTTCGGCGAGCGTGCGCATCGCATGGTGCATGCGGCCACCGGAAAGGCGCACCTGCGCCACCGTGAAGGCATCGCCGCGGCTTCCCAGCATATGGTCGACCGGCACGCGCACGTCCGTCCAGCGCACATGGCCGTGGCTGAAGCGCTTTTCGCCATGGAAACCGTAGTCGCGCAGGATTTCGATGCCGGGCGTATTGGCATCCACGATGAACATCGACGCGCGCTTGTAGGGGCTGGCGGCGTCCGGATCGGTCACGGCCATCACGATGTAGAAGCTGGCGAAGCAGGCGTTCGACGCGAACCACTTCTCGCCGTTCAGAACCCAGTGGTCGCCCTTCTGCACCGCTGTCATTTCAAAGGCGAGCGGATCGGCGCCGCCCTGCGGCTCGGTGATGCTGAAACAGGATACGATTTGATTGTCGAGCAGCGGCTCCAGCCATTTCTTCTTCTGCTCGGGCGTCCCGTAATGGGCCAGGATTTCGGAATTTCCCGTGTCTGGCGCCTGCGTGCCGAACACGACAGGCCCGAAGCGCGAACGGCCGAACTGTTCGTTCATCAGCGCCAGCTTCAACTGGCCATAGCCCTTGCCGCCAAGCTCCGGGCCAAGATGGCAGGCCCACAAGCCGCGTTCCTTCACCCGCTTCTGCAACGGTCGTACCAGCTTTTCGAAGCGCGGATCCTTCAGGTCGTATGGGCTGTCCAGAATATGGTCGAGCGGTTCGACTTCCTCACGCACGAACCGGGCGATCCAGTCGAGCTCGGCTTGAAATTCGGGCTCGGTCGAGAAATTCCACATTACACCTTCCTCCTGCACTCAGGAAGGCCGGATGGGCGTGGCTTAGCAAGCCAATTTTCGCTTCACACCCATTTTTCAGAGGGTTCGCGCGGGCCCCTCCACCCGCGCGACACGCCTGTCCGTTCTAGAATTTCGCCTTCACATCGAAGCCCCAGCGCCGTGGCGCATTGAAGACCAGGAGGTTGTGGTTCGTCAATTGCAGCCCCTTGGCGTTGAAGGTGTCGTGCTTCTCGTTGGTCAGGTTCTTGACCCAAGCCGCAAACTCGAGATTCACGCCGCCCACATCGACATCGCGCAGCGTCAGCCGTCCGTTCATTTCGTTGACATTCTGCGACAGCGCCCCGTTTGATGGCAGAGTGTGCTGGTGGCCATAGAAATTGCCGTCGAGGTGCGCCACCAGAGTTCCGAAGGAGAATTGCGGGAAACGATAATCGAGCGAGACGTTCGCCGCGTGCTTGGGTGTCATCAGCACATCGACCGGCACCATTGTCGGCGTCGGCATCAGCGGATGAAGTTGCGGTTTGAATCTCGCATGCGTGTAGCTGTAGTTGGTGTTGAAGGTGAAACCGCCGCCTGGCGCCAGGGTGAGGTCCACTTCCACACCCTTCACCTTTTCCGGTGCATTGCCGTTGATCGTTTCGGTGTTGGACGGATTGGCCGGATTGGTGAAGTCGATCTGCGGTTTCTTCAGCCGGCTTCTGTAGGCCGCGACGTTCAGGCGGACCCGACGGTCGAGCAGATCGCTCTTGAAGCCGATTTCCCAGCTCGTCAGCACTTCCTCGTCGAAGGTCCGGAAGGTCTGCGAGCGGGAGTTGGCACCACCCGACCGGAACGCCCTGCCCCATTTCACATAGGTGTTCACATCATCCGTCACATCGAACGCGACCGTCGCCGCCGGGTCGACACGGCTGGTGTTATAGTCGAGCGGCAGCAGCGTCGGCGAATTGCTGACATCCACACCGCGCAGCTTCGTCAGCCGGCCCTTCTTGTTTTCGTCCGAATAGCGCAAGCCCCCCGTCAAGTGCAGGCGCTCGTCCAGGATGGTCGGCGTCCAGGTCACTTGCGCGAACACCGCCTTCGATTTCGTCTTGGCCCAGCTTGCCCGGTCCGGATAGCGCGGAGACGTAACAGGGCGCGGCGGAATCTGCGTATAGGCCGTGCCATCAGCATTGTACTGGATGGTGTTCGAGGCGTCGGCGATGTCCTTGCCGCGTTCGTTGAAGTAGAAGGCGCCCAGCACATATTCCAGCTGCCCGGTCTTGCCGAACAGCTGCAATTCCTCGCTGAACTGATGCTGGCGTACGTTGGCGTAGCTGTAGCGGCCACCAGTCCCGTTGGGCACAAAGCCGAAGAACATCCCGGGCGATATATCGTTCTGGTCCTGATCCAGCGAACGCCAGGCGGTGATGGAACGCAGCGTGATGTCGTCGCTGACTTCCCACTCGCCCCTGACCGTATGCCCTGACACCTTGCCGGTGCTGGGGCTCATCAGGAACGGCCCCCGTGCGTTATGTACCCGCGTCCCTTCGACATGGAAGATTGGCGCTATCGGCGTACTTTGCGGTGTCAGCGAAACGAGCGCTGCATAACCCGGCGTCCCCTTGTCCCGGGAAATATCATAGTCGTAGCGCAGTGACACGCCGTCGATCGGCTGCCAGAGCACGGCGGCATGGAAGCCGTAGCGATGCACGCGGTGCCAGTTCTTCTGGCCGGGCATCGGGTTTTTCACCCAGCCGTCGTTGTGATCGTAGACGCCATCCAGCTTGACGCTGAAATTGGCCACTTCCGGCAGGTTGAGGTGCACGGCACCGCGCACACCGCCGAACCTGCTGATCCCGGCGGACATGTCCACGCCGAATTGCCCGGTCGGCGCCTTGGAAATGATGCTGACAGCACCGCCTGTCGTATTGCGGCCGAACAAAGTGCCCTGCGGTCCGCGCAACACTTCGATCCGCTCCACGTCCATCAGTTCCGCGCCCAGGCCCTGAACGCGTCCCAGATAGACGCCATCCATGTAGATGCCGACGGTCTGGTCGCGGCTCATCT
>JBKDZY010000575.1:0-3446 GCA_047971765.1 Hyphomicrobiaceae bacterium
TCCGGTCTTCGATCTTGGCGGGGGGGAGGAACGGCAGTTCCATGACGTTGGTCATCGGGAAGCGGCCGGGGTAATAGCCCGTGCACATCATGCCGCCTTCGTAGCCGCCGGCCTTGATGGCGCTCGGCGTCTGCTTCTCCGGGCCCAGCGCCGAACCATAGACAAGCTTGATCTCGACCTTGCCCTTCGACTCCTTGGTGTAAAAGTCTACCAGGGCCTCGATGCCGGCGGTATTCGCGCGCTTCGGACCGAAGAGGTTGAAATTCAGAACAATCTTGTCATCAGCGGAGGCGGTTGCCGTCAGCAGGCCTGCGGCAATGGGTGTTAGCACGGCCAAACCAACCATGCGGCGCAAAGAGCCGGAAAATGCCATTGAGGTCTCCTTTGAACAGCCCCGTTCGGGGCAATCTCTTCCCGCGCTTCTTGTCACTCGGGGATCTTGTCCCGAGCGCTGGCCGTTGGATGGCGGTTATGCGGGATTGGCAATTTGTATGGTCCGGCAGGGAGGTTGACAAGGGAGTGCAAGGCGCGGACGGGAAATTGTACAGCGGACAGCTAACTTAGCGAGAGAATTGGTTGCTCAAAAGAAAACAGCCTTCGATCCCGAATGACGGTTCGCGGGCTGGAGTTTTGTTTTATGCCCTTTCGTGAGCCTGTCCCGACAGGGCAAGCGTTGTCCCCAGGCGATCTGCCTGCTCGTCCTGTGGGCTGCCGGGATCAGGCTCCTTTGCGGCCCCGAGCTTCCTTCAACCTCTCACCCTGCCGGAGGCCCCAGCCAAATCCAAGGCGGGCAAGCAAAAGCCACAGCACAAAGATCGCGGCATGAATGCCAAGGATGATCGTTATCGCATTGGGATCAGTCTTGTACCCATCAAGCTCAGGCATAAGTCCGTTGACAAGAACAAGCTCCATTAGCAGCGCGGTAAAAGCGGATGAAATCAGGGAAAATATCGCCGCGGCCTTCCAACAGAAACTCCCCGACGGCCGGAGGCCAGTCTTTTTGAAGTAGATCGAGCCGGTTTGCATCGCCGCGAGGAAAGGCACCAGGACACCTACGGAATTGGCAACGTCGCTGAGATGGAAGAACGTTTCAGCGATCCATTGAACCACAGAAACCAGAACCAGAAGGCCCAGAAGGACAGCGGCGTAAATCAGGCCAAGCTTCGGGATAGATGGGTGATTGGATGGCTGATCAAGGGGGAAATCCAAATTGCTCATTGATAATCGCGTTCCATAATTCCAGTCGGGGTCGGGCGTTCGCCAAATAGCCTGCGAGCCGGGTGACGGTTCGCAGGCTATGATGTGATTTGGCGGTGTCAGGACACATCTGGGTCGGGTGGTCCGGCCGCGATCGGTGCCTCGGGGAATGCCAGCTGCTCGCGGGCACGCCAATCGTTGGTGACGTAGTTGATGATGATCGACTTGCGAATGCCCTCGATCGGGCGGGGCTCGAAGCCGTGATAGGTGTTGGTCGAGGGAATGAACACCATGGCGCTGTTCGGTTTGAACGGCGAGCGTCCGACATAGCGCTTTTCGGCGTCGTAGATGTCGGTGCCAAGGTCCTTGTGGCTCGGATCGGGTGACAGGTAGATCAGCATCGTGAACACCTTGACGCCGAGGTCCGTATGTGGCTCGAGCCAGAAGCCATTGGTGTCCTGGGCATATTCGATTCGCAGGTAGGTTCCGGAGAGATCGGTCCCGAACTTCTCCTGGATGCAGTCGGTGACGGCGCTCGACTGGAAGGCCTTGGAAAACGCGGAAACAGCCGGATAGCTCTCCTGGTTTTCATGATCGAAGTACTTGCGGGTCGCATTGTGCAACTCGCGCTTGCCCGAGATCCCGCCAAGAGCCGGGGCAGGGAAGGGAAGGGCTGCGATCTCTTCCGTCATGCCGCTTGGCAGGCAGTCGGTCAGGAACCAATGGGGATAGGGTTTCGTATCCCCATTGGCCTGATGGAAGCTGCGGACCAGGTGCGTTGCAACGGCGGTGCTGTCGTAGCTCATGTGCGCGGTTCCTCATCGGGCGTAAAGAGCGCCGGTGGACTGTAGAGGCCGGTGATGCGCTGAAAAGCCGTGGTTCCTACGAGGACGGCGGTTCAATCATCGCGGCCCGAAGGTCTTCGTCACACCCTGGGTCGAAAGCAGGTGCGATCTATCGGTGATTGTCCAACGAGTTCTCCCGCTGACTAGCATCCGGGATTGTCACTCCCTAGGGGACACTGCGTCGCTGCGCATCTTATGCCCTGGTCGTGTCGTCGCAGGCCGGGCGTCCGCGCGCATCGGCTATGACGACGTGTGGGTTGTGCTATAGCGAGGCGTCTGCCTGTTTCGCGTCCGTTGAAAGCGTCGCGCTGGAGATCAGGAGCTGTACCGATCACCGGTGCGCCAGTGCCGACGTTGAAGGATACGCGCGAGACCTCATGGCGCTCTTTGTTGATATTCTGACGAAAGTCACCCTGCCGATCATCGTGCTGGTGGTGTTGGGCTATGCCTTGCAGCCGCGCCTGAAACTCGACGTAGCAACCTTGAACAGGGTGCAGGTCTACGTCGTGATGCCGGCTTTTCTGGTGCATTTCCTTGCGAGCGGCTCACAACCGCTGTCCGTCATCTGGCCGGTCGTCTATTTCGGGCTGGTGCAGTTTCTCGTGCTGATTCCGCTGGGATGGCTGTTGGTGCTGGCCTTCAGGATGCGGCGCTCGCTTGGTCCGATGATGGGGCTTGGCACGGCCTATGCGAATGTCGGGTTCTTCGGCATACCGGTCACGCAGTTGGCCTTCGGGTCGGAATACCTGATCTATCAGTCGGTCCTGACGGCGTTGATGGCCGTGCTGGTCTGCACGGTGGGTGTGGCGCTGCTTGCGCCGGCGGGCGGAAGCCGGCTCGCCAAGCTGAAGATCGCGTTCCAGACGCCGCTTATTCCCTCGGTCGTGCTGGGGTTGGCGCTGCGCGGGTTCGAGATCCAGCTGCCGGTGGTCGTGTCCCAGCCCATGCAGTTCCTGGGATCGATCTTCACGCCGTTGGCTCTCTATACGCTCGGCGCGCAGGTGGCGGCGGCGCGAATCGGCCGTGTCGAGTGGTCGCCGCAGGTCCTCATTCTCGTGTTGAAGTTCCTGGTATCGCCCATCCTGACGTGGATCATCTGCTGGTTGATGGGATTTCCGGCTGACATCACCGCCGTGATCGTGGTGGCGTCTTCAACGCCGGTGGGCGTGCTGGTGACCATCTTTGCGGCTGAATACGATGTGGAATCGGAGTTCATCAACACCGCGGTCGTGATTTCGACGGCCTTGTCGCCGTTGTTCGTGACCGCGTGGATCCTGGCCGTCCAATACCATTGATGGTGGAGGCTGGCGCGGGTGGCGAGATCGGGCAGCGGACACCACGTCCCGTAGTCACTTGCGCTGCTCTGTGGGGACGCCGGGTTCGCCTTTCGCTCGGGGCAGGACG
>JBKDZY010000576.1:0-3350 GCA_047971765.1 Hyphomicrobiaceae bacterium
GACGAGATTCACCGGCTCAATCCGGCTGTCGAGGAGATTCTCTATCCTGCCATGGAGGATTTCCAGCTCGACCTGATCATCGGCGAAGGTCCGGCGGCTCGTTCGGTGAAAATAGATCTCGCGCATTTTACGCTGGTCGGCGCCACCACCAGGGCGGGGCTGCTCACAAATCCTCTGCGTGACAGGTTTGGCATCCCCGTGAGGTTGAACTTCTACACACACCAGGAGCTCGAACTGATCGTCTCACGCGGCGCCCGGGTACTGGGCGCGCCCATGGCGCAGGACGGCGCCATGGAGATTGCGCGGCGGGCGCGCGGTACGCCGCGCATCGCCGGACGCCTGCTGCGTCGCGTGCGGGATTTTGCTGCCGTCGATGAAGCGGAGGTCATCAATGCAGCCGTGGCCGACAAGGCCCTGCGCATGCTTGAAGTCGACAGCGCGGGTCTCGACGCACTCGATCACCGTTATCTGAACTGTATCATCCAGAACTATGATGGCGGCCCGGTCGGCATCGAGACGATCGCGGCGGCATTGTCCGAGCCGCGGGACGCGCTGGAGGAAATCGTCGAACCCTACCTGCTGCAGCAGGGGTTCATCGGGCGCACGCCGCGCGGGCGTGTGGTGACGCTGAAGGCCTACCGGCACTTGGGCATCACCTCGCCGGACCGGGCATCATCTCCAGAGCTTCCGTTTCTCGACTCCGATGATGACGACCTGCCGGAACCCGGCAGCAAGCGCGGCAGGTAGAGGCAGGGCTCACGCCCCGGTCGCCGAGCTCGCCTCCGTCCTGCCGAGCGGCATGGTAATGCGCAGGTTGCGGGCGCCGCCAGGTTCCTGGTTGACCGCTACGCGACCGCCTGCGACCTCGACGAGGCGGCGAACAAGAGCAAGCCCCGGCACCATCAGTACCGTCCCGTGACGCTCGCCGTTCTGGCTATCGCCATTGAACGCGGTGAACATCTCGAGATTGCGCGTGCCCAGGGCCTCGGTGTCCTCGACGGTTGCGGTCAGTTCCAGCGTTCCCGCCGGTTGAGAAACGTCGGCGCGCCAACGTTGTGCCGCCTGGAACGTCGCGAGGGAAAACACCAATCCGCGAACAATCGTTGCGACAACACCTTTGGGAAACGCGATCCTGACCGGCTCGGTTGCTTCCCACTCCAGATTGCAGCTCATACCTGGCCGCAATGCCCTGACCGCCTCGGTCGCCTGCGCGAACTCGGCGGACAGGTCGACCTGCTCCACCGTCAGGACGGGGGCCCCAGCCTCCCACAGGACCAACTGCTGCATCTCGTCCAGCATGTCGGTGATCTGCTCCAGGAAGATCAAAAGCGTCCGTTGCGCCTCGATCCGACGGGCCGGATCCTTCGAATGCAGCACGACCTCCGTAATCAGGCGCGCGCCCTGGACCGGCTGCCGGAAATCATGCAGAGCCGCGAGCCAGGAGGCAAACGGCTCACTCAGGTTGAGGTTCTGGGGATCCAGACTTGCGAATATAGGGGCCATGAATATTCCACCAGGCACATCGTTATTGCACAACAATGTTCATGGCGCTTTTCTTCTCATTCCTGATAAGGTTATGGAACATGAAAGCATCAAAAAGCCAATTTATCGCACCCTGCCCAACTTCCCGGCACCCTCATTCTCCCGCCTGAGCATTTGTTCATTTTCGACACATCAGAGGCCCCTCATGCTCACCTCGTCCGCACCTCTCGGCAGGACAGTTGACGCTTCCGAGCCCCCGAATTTCCGCGACACGGCTCAACGGGCCGCGGGCAGCGATGCATCGGGTCCGGGGCGGCGCACATCCAGGCCGCCCAGCTTCCTGGTCGTCGAGGACTACTGGCACATTGCAAACGCCATTCGCATGGCGCTGAAGGAGGCCGGACTTACCGAGGTGGCAACCGTCGGAAGCCTGCAGAAGGCCGACATGCTGCTCGACAAGGGCTATCCGGATGTCGCCATCGTCGATCTCAACATCAAAGGGCAATCCTCGGTCACGCTGATCGAGCGGCTGGTGCGGGCCGAGGTCAAGGTGATCGTCATTTCGGGTTATGCCAATCTGGAAAACCTGAACGTTCCAGTGGCTGCGACCATGAAGAAGCCGGTCACGGCAGAAACGCTGCTCGGTGCGGTGAGGAAACTTATCGGTCACGCCTGACAGCAGCGGAAAAACGCATCCTGCGGTTGCCGATTTCTGCCGCGCCACGCAACGGCACCAGCTCGGTCAAACGCCGCATGCGCGCGGGTTTGGCGATGGGCGCCAACATGTCCTTGCAGGCCTCGACCAGCACAAGCCCCGCGAACACCGGTGTCACCCGCGCTCCGATGCGCTCGATCGTGGCTGCCGAACGCAGGATCAGGCGGGATTCGATCGGGGGGATATAGAGGGCGGTATCCCAGCGAACCGGGGTCAACTGGGCCGTGTTCAATAACCGTTCCAACTGGGCGGGGCTGTAGGGGCGGCCATGACCGAACGGTGTCCGATCGAAGCGCGCCCACACGCCGCGGCGGTTGGGGACGATGAAAAGGACCCTTCCGTCCCCGGCCAGCACGCGCCAGATCTCGCGCAGCATCGGCAGGACCGCTTCCGATGTCTCCAGGCAATGGGCCACCAGAAGCAGATCAACGGAATTGTCAGGCAGTGGCAGATTGACCTCGTTGACAACAACGGTCTGGATGTCGCCGGTGGCGGGCCAGATCACCGCCCCCTGGGCTGCCGGCATCAATGCGCCGAGCCTCAGCACGTCTCCGCGGAACGCCCCCAGGAACGGGGTCGCGAAACCCAATCCCATCAGCGTGCGGCCTGCCGAATTGCGCCAGTGCGCCCGGACCCTGTGGGCCAGAATCCGCCTGACCCGGGCGCCGAGCGGGCTTGCGTAGAACTCCAGCAGCTCTCTGATGTCGGTGTGCATGGCCGTCGGACTATAGCATTGGAAGAGCTTTGCAAATGCTCTCTGGTTCCTGGCGCGCGGCGGGTCTCATCGGGTCATTGCATGAACGGACATGCCTGTTAACGTGCTGCCAGACCAATTGGGGTTCAACCGGAATTGGTCTGGTCTGTTTGCCCTCAGGGACCGCACCGGGCTAAAGGTCTGGTGCTGCGTGGGCGCTGCGTTTGCTGCCTGATCCGCTGTCGGAGCCTGAGCATTTCCGCTTGAAGCGGGAACGCACTATCATACATCATCCAGTTGACCCGCGCCGCTTCGTGAGTGCGCACCAAAGCCAGCGACAATACAGTTCCTGGCTTCTTTAGATGTGCAGCGCGTGTCGCGGCAGGGTCAGACAGTGATCCTGCCCTAGTTGATCGACGGGCAGCAGTCTGTAACTTCATACCTCGAGCCACCTCTGAA
>JBKDZY010000577.1:0-17296 GCA_047971765.1 Hyphomicrobiaceae bacterium
CGATGGCCGCCAGCCGTTTTCCGGCTACGACATAGTCGCCGACCTGCACACTCTTGTTGCCGACAATACCGTCCATGGGTGCGCGCACTCTCGTTGCATCGAGGTCGCGCTCGGCCTTGGCCACCATGACGGCCATTTCGGTCGCCGTGTGTTCGGCTTCGGTCTTCTGGGCCTCCAGAACGCCGACGCTGGCGTCTGCGCTGGCCACGCTCGCCTCGGCGCCAATGACCCCTGCGCGTGCCTTGTCACGCTCTGCCCGCCGCTGATCCAGCGTCGCCTTGGAGCTGTAGGAATCCGCCGCCAGGGAACGGGTCCGTTCAAAATCGGCTTCCGCCCTCTCGACCTCCGCCTTGGCCGCAGTGAGATTGGCCTGCATCTGCTTGACCTGCGCGTGTGCCGCCACGATCTGACGACCAATGGTCACGATGCGCGCCTTCTGCGTCGCGAGCTGGGCCTTCGCCTGGTCAACCGCGAGCTTGAAGTCGCCATCATCGAGGACGACCAGCACCTCACCCTTCTTGACCTTCTGGTTGGCTTCGAGCGGAACGTCCATCACGCGTGCGGGCACGCGCGCGGACAGCAGAGCGAGATCCGCCCCCACATAGGCATCGTCCGTGGAGACCATGAACCGCCCAACCAGCCACCATTGGATACCGAATGCCGTCAGCGCGATCACCGCGACGATGCCGATCAGCCCCTTGACGAGAGGCTTGTGCTTCTTTTTGCCGGAACCTTTCAGCTCGTCCATACCCGTCTGGCCGCCCACATCGTTGCTGGGCGTGGGAGGAGCAATGCGATCAATCTCTCCAACCTCGGCCGGCCCCTTGCCGGGCTCCTGCTTCCCGACCAGCGGCGACGATGGCGCGCGCAGCGACTTGACCTCTGTTGTTGCGTCAACCGTCCCCTGAGGCTCCGACAGTGTCTCCGGCGGGTTCCCCTGCCTTCTCGCAGCTATACTCATTTCCAATTCCGGCCCCACTCCAAAATCCGAACCCGCCCAATTTGAACAGTACGGTTTAGTTTGATTTCGGTTTGACTTAGCAAGCTTCTTGATCCAAAACAAGGTCAAACTAAGCGGTTCGGTTTAGAGAACGTGCAAAATACCCTTTTGCCGCAGGTCACACGAGCTTGAGAGATGCAGGTGCAAGACGCAGCCACACCACATGCCAAGACCACTGGAACACGGACCAATGGAAACGCGAGGCGCGGTGGGCGACTAGCCGCTGGCACGGACCCGCGCAAGCGACGCCAGATCCTTGATGGCGCGACGACCGTCTTCAAGAAGATGGGCTTTGATGCCGCGTCCATGGCCGATGTCGCGGCCAAGGCGACCGTTTCGAAGGCGACGCTCTACGTCTATTTTCCCAGCAAGGAAGAGCTGTTCGCTGCCGTCATAAGCGAGGAACGGGACCGGAATATCGGGACCGTGGTCGAACTGCTGGACCCGAATCGGGCGGCAAACGAGGTGCTGTTCGAATTCGGATTGAAGTTCGCCCAGATCGTGTCCCAGCCCCACGTCGTGCAAGCGCAACGGATCGTATTCGGCGTCTGCAAACGCATGCCGGAAATCGGAAAGCAGATGTTCGACGCAGGTTACCACCGCGTTGCGCATGCGTTGGCGGTATATCTCACGGCCCGCAGCAAGGCCGGCGACTTGAAGCTCGACGATGCCGAGTTTGCCGCAGTGCAGTTCCTCGAATTGTGCCAAGCGTCCATTATACGCCCGAGGCTCTACTCAGCCATCGACGGATCAGTCGATGATGTCACGGCACGCAGGGTCGTTGGTTCCGCGGTCGCGATGATCCTGAATTTCTACAAGGCCTGATCTGGTTTCGACTTCAACTTGGTGCCTGACCAAATCCGGTCCTGCCGGATTTGGTTTTTTTGTTTCACACCAACGACCTGCATGGCACCTCGCAAACGCCCTTCGCCCCTCTCTCCATCCTCGACGAGACGCGCCAACGGCAGCTCCCGCGGATCCACGCGCCTGCATCCCGCACCGCGGCACATCCCTCCTGCGACAGATCATTTCCGGCAACGCCTGAACAACCTCGCTGCGTTGCACTCACGCGGCCTGAGCGTTTCCACCTGAAGCGGAAACGCCCTATAGCGCGTCGGCGCCCATTCGCACTTTTTCCAATCACAGCGCACTACTCTTGTGCTTGCACCGGCACGGACAATCTCCAAGCTGCAGCATTGTGCGGAACATCGTATAATGCCCGCCCGGGAGGGTCACCAGATGCACACAATCACAGAGGTCAGGATGCCAAAGTTCACACGGATCGGTCTGGCAGGGGTCGTCGCCCTGAGCATAGGAGCGCAGGCTGCCTGGGCCGGCAAAAGGGACGATAATTTCGTTTGGACTACGGACCGTGAGACCGCCGTCGTTGATCCCTACTACAACAACACGCGCGAACTCACTGTGATCGGTGAACTGGTCTGGGACGGCCTGTTGTCACGGGACACGTCCGGCAAGATCGTGCCCGGGCTGGCGACAAGCTGGAAATGGGTCGACAACAAGACCATCGAGGCCGAACTGCGTGATGATGCGAAATTCCACGATGGAACGCCCGTCGATGCTGATGATGTCGTCTACACGCTCAATTTTGCGGCCGACAAGAAGAATGGCGTGCTGACCTACTCGACCGTGAGCTGGATCGACAACGTCGAGAAGCTGGCGGCAAACAAGGTCCGCATCAACCTGAAGAAGCCGTTCCCGGCTGCGCTGGATTACCTCGCCAATTCCTGCAAGATCGTTCCCAAGGGACACTACGACAAGGCTCCCGTGAAGGCGGATGGCAAAAAAGACTATTCTGCCGTGAAGCCGGTCGGTTCCGGCCCCTACAAGGTCGCCGAGGTCAAACCCGGCGCGTTCATCAAGATGGTCAAGAACGACGCCTATTTCAAAGGCAAGCCGCATTTCGGCAAGATCCGATTCCGCACGATCAAGGACAAGCAGACGCAGATTGCCGAACTCCTGACCGGTGGCGTCAACTGGATCTGGGACGTGCCGAAGGACCAGGCCGAGCGGCTCAAGGATACGGGCCAGGTCGAGGTCAAGAACGCAAAGACGCTTCGCGTTTCCTATCTCCAGTTCGACGCCAAGGGTCGTTCCGGAAACAAGATCTTCACCGACAAGCGCCTGCGGCAGGCCGTGGGCTATGCGGTCAATCGCGAAGCCATCGCCAAGAATCTCGTGGGCGAGGCTTCCGAGGTGGTCAACGCGCCCTGTCATCCGGAGCAGTTCGGCTGCACGCCCGACGTCACCAAGGACGTGCCGCGGTTCACCTACGATCCGGCCAAGGCAAGGGCCCTGCTGAAGGAAGCCGGCCATCCCGACGGATTCTCGGTCGACCTGTATGCCTACCGGGAACGGCAATTCACAGAGGCTGTCATCGGCGATCTGGCGAAAGTCGGCATCAGGGCGCGCCTCAACTTCATGCAGTTCCGCGCCCTGCGCGACAAGGTTCGCAAAGGCGAGGTCGTGTTCGATCACATGACCTGGGGATCGGGCTCGATACCGGATGCCTCGGCCATGGTGAACGTGTACTTCACGGGCGGACCGGACGACCTCACCCAGGACAAGGAAGTCATCGAGCTTGCCGACGAGGCCGGATCGAGTGTCGATCCGGAAATGCGCAAGACGCTCTACAACAAACTTTTCAAGCGCATTGCCAACGAGGCCTACTGGATCCCGATGTTCACCTACGCCAAGTATTATGCCTGGTCGAAGGATGTGAACTTCACGCCGACCTCGGACGAGATCCCGCGCTTCGCGCTTGCAAGCTGGAAGTAGTGCGATAACACAGGCTTGAGCCGCCATCGGCGCTGCACGCGCCAGGGCCGATGGTTCCTTGGTCGTGGAAGGTTCGTGATGCTGTCCTATGCCGTGAAGCGCCTCGGGATTGCCGTTCTGGTCGCACTGACCGTTTCCATGCTGTGTTTCTCGATGATCTACCTTTCGGGAGATCCAGCCATTGCGCTCGCTGGTGAAACGGCGACACAGGAAGATGTCGAGGCCATTCGGCACTACTACGGGTACGACAAGCCCATTCCCGTCCAGTACATGAACTGGCTCGCGCGTGCGGTGCAAGGTGACCTCGGCACCTCGCACTACCTCAAGACATCGGTTGCCAGCGTCATCTTCGAACGGCTGCCGACCACCATGCTGCTCGGCCTGCTGTCGCTCGTCTTCGCACTGTTGCTTGCCATTCCGCTCGGCGTGATCGCCGCCATCCGGCCCAACTCGATGATCGACCGGCTGGCCCTCGGCATCGCCGTCGTCGGCCAGGCGATGCCGAGTTTCTGGTTCGCGCTCACGCTCATCCTGTGGTTCGGCATCAAGTGGCGGATGCTGCCGATCACCGGGACCGACAGTTGGCTCAACTTCATCATGCCCTCGATCGCACTCGGCTACTACGTGACGCCCGCAGTCATGCGGCTGACCCGCGCCGGAATGCTGGAAGTCCTGGCTTCCGACTACATTCGGACGGCGCGCGCCAAGGGCTTGAGGCCCTTCACCGTGCTCTTCAAGCATGCGCTCAGGAACGCCATCATTCCGGTGGTATCGCTCGCGGCCGTGCAGTTCGGTTTCATGCTCGGCGGATCGATCGTGATCGAGACCATTTTCCAGGTGAACGGTCTCGGCTTCCTCGCCTGGGAATCGATCCAGCGCGCCGACCTGCCGATGATGCAGGCCATCGTGCTGGTGCTGGCCGTGATCTATGTGATGCTCACATTCGTTGCTGACCTGCTCAATGCTTTTCTCGATCCACGCATGAGGGTGATGTGAGATGGCGACGACAACGGCGGATGCGATCCTCGAACCCTCGCCAGGCGCACTCCTGAGGCGCCGGATCTTCGGTCACTGGGGCCTGCTGTTCGGCTGTGTCCTGCTTGGCGCAATCATGCTGATGGCGCTTCTTGCGGGCGTGCTCGCGCCGCACGATCCCTATACCCAGGACCTCGCCCACAAACTCATCCCGCCAGTGTGGTTCAACAGTCCCAAGGCAACCTGGTCGCATCCCCTTGGCACGGACGGCCTTGGGCGTGACTATCTCTCGCGCCTGCTCTACGGGGCACGCATCTCACTGCTCATCGGCTTTGCGGCGATGCTGATCTCCGGCGTCATCGGCACGACGCTCGGCGTGCTGGCCGGGTATTTCGGCGGCCGGGTGGACATGATCGTCAACTTCATCGTGACGACGCGGTTGTCGATGCCCGTCATCCTCGTCGCCCTGGCGGTGGTGACGTTGATCGGATCGTCACTGACAGTCGTCATCTGGGTGCTGGGGCTCCTCATCTGGGACCGTTTCGCCGTCGTCATGCGGAGCGCCACGCAGCAGTTGCGCGGGCGGGAGTTCGTGACAGCGGCGGAGGCGCTCGGGTGTTCGAGTACGCGCATCATCCTCACCGAAATCCTGCCGAACGTGATGAACCACCTGATCGTCATCGCCACGCTGGAGATGGCACACGCGGTGCTGCTGGAAGCGGCACTCTCCTTCCTCGGCCTTGGCGTGCAACCGCCGACCCCAAGCTGGGGCCTGATGGTCTCGGAAGCCAAGGGCCTGATGTTTTTCGATGGCTGGCTGATTGCGGTGCCGGGCATCGCGTTGTTCGTGCTGGTCCTGTCGATCAACCTGATCGGCGACGGTCTGCGTGATGTCACAGCCCCGGAGAACCGCGCATGACGAACGCCAGCGAGCGCATCCTGACGGTCGAGGACCTGCGTGTCGATATTCCGGTGCCCGCGGGAACGCTGCATGCGGTGCAGGGCGTCTCCTTCCACGTCGACCGCGGCGAGACCGTCTGCATCGTCGGGGAATCGGGGTGCGGCAAATCCCTGTCGTCTCTTGCCATCATGGATCTGCTGCCGTCGCGGGCCAGACGCAGCGCCACGCGCCTCGAGCTTGACGGGCTCGACATCTCGGGGCTCAGCGACCGAAAAATGTCGGACCTGCGCGGCAACCGGATGGCCATGATCTTCCAGGAGCCGATGACATCGCTGAACCCGGCCTACAGCATCGGCAACCAGCTCGAGGAAGCCATGCTGCGCCACCGGCCCGTCTCGCGCGCGGACGCGCGGGCACGGGCGGTCGATCTGTTGCAGCGGGTCGGCATTCCCAATGGGGCGGCCCGGCTTGCGCAATATCCGCACCAGCTTTCCGGTGGCCTGCGCCAGCGCATCATGATCGCGATGGCCATGATGTGCGGCCCCGACCTCATCATTGCCGACGAGCCGACAACGGCGCTCGACGTCACCATCCAGGCGCAGATCCTGCATCTGCTGGCCGAGTTGCAGCGCGAGTTGCGGATGGGCCTTGTCCTCATCACCCATGACCTCGGCATCGTCGCCCGCATCGCGACCCGCGTCATCGTCATGTATGCGGGAGAAGTCGTGGAGGCGGGAACCGCGGAGGAAATCTTCCGGCAGCCAAGCCATCCCTATACGCGCGGCCTCGTCAACTGCATTCCCATTCCAGGCCAGACGCGGAGGGGCGAGCGCCTCGGTACCATTCCCGGCATGGTGCCATCGCTCGTCGGCACGTTCCGTGGCTGCCATTTTGCCGGGAGATGTACTCATGCGACGCCGGAATGCAGCGCGCATCCTGTCGCGCTCGATCCCGTCGCGGGTGGGAGCCATCTCGTCCGCTGCATTCATCACCGCAACCTTGGGCCCGATGCCAACGCCCACCTGCCGCCGCAACCGGAAGCGCCATCATGACAGGTCTCGAGCCAGCCAGGACAGCCGAGGCTCCGCACACCTGTGCAGCGCCCATTCTCTCGGCCGACAACATCAGCCGGGTCTTTTCCGTGTCGGCCGGCTTCATGCGGGGCAAGCAGACGCTACGGGCGGTCGATGGCGTTTCGCTGGAGGTGACGGCCGGCGAGGTGGTGGCGCTCGTCGGCGAGTCGGGCTGCGGGAAGACAACGCTCGCCCGCATGCTTCTCGGCCTGCTACGGCCATCACAGGGCGCCATCCGGCTTGATGGCCAGCCGATCGGCGAGTTGTCCCGCATGGATGTGGCCCGCATCATCCAGCCAATCTTCCAGGACCCCTATTCGTCCCTCAATCCGCGCAAGTCCATCGGCTCCATCATCGGCCTGCCGCTGAAGGTCCAGGGTGACCGCGAGCCATCGACATGGCGGCGGCGGGTGGAGGAGATGATGGAACTCGTCGGCCTTGCACCACGGCTCTACGGGAACTATCCGAGCCAACTTTCGGGCGGCCAGCGCCAGCGTGTCGCCATTGCACGCGCGCTCATCAACCGCCCCCGCATGGTGATCTGCGACGAGCCGACGTCAGCCCTCGATGTCTCGGTGCAATCGCAGATCCTCAATCTTCTCGCCGACCTTCGCCGCGAGCTTGGCCTGACCTATCTCGTGATCAGCCACAATCTGGCGGTCGTCGAGCACATGGCGAGCCGGGTGGCCGTGATGTACCTTGGCCGGATTGTCGAGGAGGCGGAGACCGACAGGCTCTTCCGGTCACCACGCCATCCCTACACCGCGGCCCTGCTGAAGTCGGTGCTGACGCCCGAGCCTGGACTGGGGGTGCCCGATACAGAGCTTGGCGCGGCATTTCCCAACCCACTCGATGTCCCGTCCGGCTGCCGGTTCCATCCGCGCTGCCCACGCTCGTTCGACCGCTGCCACAACGAAGCGCCGCGGCGGATCACGTTCGATGACGGGCTGGTCGAATGCCATCTTCACGAGGCCGGCTGAATTCACGGCATCGGACGGGCCTCCCGCATCACGTCTCGTCTTCCTGGCAGTCGATCCTGTACCGCTGCACGAGCCGGTAGACATTGCGCTCGCTGACCCCCAGGATCTCCGCCAGCTTCGCACGGTGGCCCGAATACTTGGCGTACATCAGGCGGAAGTATTCCTCGCGCATCTCTTCCAACGTCGGTTCGTGATCGAACGACAGCTTGAAATCGTTGTCCCAGCCGGTCGCCTCCACCGGCAGGCCAAGATGGCGCACATGAATGGTCGTATCGGCCCCGGACAGGATGACGGCGCGCTCCATCACGTTCCGCAGCTCGCGCACGTTGCCGGGCCAGTCGTAACGGACCAGCGCCCGCTCTGCCGCCCTTGAAAGCTCCTTGCGGATGCGGCGGGAGAAATCGTGCTTCTCGAGGAAATGCCGCGCCAGAACGGGAATATCATCGCGCCTGTCGCGCAGCGGCGGCAAGGCGACAGTGATGGCGCTGAGGCGAAAATACAGATCCGAGCGGAAGCCGCCATCCTTGGCCATCTGCGCCAGGTCGCGATTTGTCGCCGCCACGATCCTGACATCGGCGGTCAGGTCCTTGATGCCACCAACGCGGCGGAACTGGCGAGTCTCGATCACGCGCAACAACTTGGCCTGTGCACTTGTCGAGATCTCGCCGATCTCGTCGAGGAACAAGGTTCCGCCATTGGCCAGTTCGATCAACCCGCGCTTCTGCGTGACAGCACCGGTGAAGGCCCCCTTCTCGTGGCCGAACAGTTCCGACTCGAAGAGGTTGTCCTGCAACGTGCAGCAATCGAGAACGACGTAATTCTGGTCGCTCCTTTCGCTGCGCTCATGGATCTCGCGCGCAGCCAGTTCCTTGCCCACTCCGCTCTCGCCTTCGAGCAGGACCGTTGCCGACGAGGGGGCGACCGCGTCGATGAGCGTCTCGAGATCGAGAAGCGCGGGGCTCGATCCAACCAGCAGGCTCGGGCGCCTGGCACGCTGGCGGTTGCGCTCGAACTCGTAATTGCGCTTCAGCCTTGCATTGTCGAGGGCGCGCGAGATCTCGATCTCCATTTCCTCGACGTTCACCGGCTTCGACAGATACGCGACCGCGCCGCGGCGGATCGCTTCCACGGCATTGCGAATGGACGCGAACGCCGTGAGCACCATGACCACGTAGTCGCCGCCGAGTTCCTCGATCAGGTCAAGGCCATTGGCATCGGGCAGGCGCATATCGAGCAGGATGAGATCAGGTTCGGTCCTGCCCAGCGCCTCCTTCGCGTCTGCCCAGCAATGGCTGGCCTCCACCCTGTAGCCAAAGCGCGCGAGTTGCTGTGTCATGAGGCGATTGAGGACCACATCGTCCTCGATCAGCAGCACGAGCCTCTTCTGTGCATCCTCACTCTGCCGCATGACGCCCCGCTCCCGCACCGTCGGCTGATGGCAGGCTCACAATGAACGTGGAGCCAAATCCAGGTTCGCTTTCGACCTCGATGCGGCCTCCGTAGCGGCCGGTGATGGCCTTGCAGATGGTCAGTCCCAGGCCGGTGCCGGCGACGCCGTCCGCCCGCTTGCTGTAGAAGGGATCGAAGATCTTCTGCAGGTCATCCGGCGCGATGCCCCGGCCCGTGTCCGTGAACCTGATCGTGACCCAGCCGCAGCCCTCGTGTCCGCTCACCGTCAAGCGGCCGCCCTCCTTCATCGCGTGGAATGCGTTCTGGGACAAATTCAGGATGAGCATCCGGAGTTCGGCGTCGGTAGCGAGCACGCGCAGGTCGCTGTCGCCCAGATCGGTCACCATCTCCACCTTTCGCTGCTCGGCCTCGTAATGCAGAAGGGACAGCACTTCCGGAATGACGGCCGCGACCGAAACCAGTTGCAGATCGGAACTCGGCAACTGACCGAGATTGAGCAGGCGCTTGGCCACCTCGATGGATTTCTGCACCTCTCCATCGACCAGCGCGACATAGTCGGCGACTTCCTGGCCGGAACTGGCCGACGTCGCGATGCTGTTGCGCAGCGCCTGCAGGCCGAGACGGACGGATGCGAGAGGATTATAGATCTCGTGGGCGACACCGGCAGCAAGCTGGCCGATCTCCGACAGGCGCTGCTCCTGGGAGTACTTCACCTGCTGTTCGAGGTCCCGCATCGCCTCCACGACAAGGACACGGCGCCGGCCATCACGCTCGATGGAGACGCGCGTCGCCACCGTTTCAACGTGCACCTCGGCGCCATCTCCGCGCCGATGGGTATGGATGTAGCGGATCGGATCGCCATCCACATCCGCGGCTTCAAAGGGGCATGTTACGAGGGTTGCCGGGAATGGCCGATCCCTGCCATGACTGGCGTAGCACGGACTGCCGCTGAAGCAGCCGCTGCAATTGCCCATCTGCCTGGCATAGGCCTGGTTCGTCAAGACCAGCCGATAGTCCTCATCGATGACGCGAACCGCATCCGGCACGGTGTCAAGCAGCGCCTTCACGAAGGCCTGCTGGCTTTCCAGCTCGTTGTGGCTGATCTCGAGGGACGCCGCCATCCGGTTGAAACTGCGCCCGAGGTCACCAATCTCATCGTTCGACACGGGCACCTCCTCGATCCTCGCCGACAACTCGCCCGCGCCCAGGCGCCGGCTCGCCGCGTCGATACTGCCGATTGGCTTCAAGACCAGCCGGCTGAGGGCAAGCCACGCAATCGCGAGACTGAGCAGGAGGACCGCGAGACCGCAGACACTCAACAGTGCCGAATTGCGGAATGCGGTGACACGCATGTTGGCGGCATCGTAGTCGACCACCAGCACGCCATTGACCGGATGGGTCTGCTCGGGACCGTGACATTCACGGCACGCCGGCCGATTGCGGACCGGCAGAACACTGCGGAGGATCGGACTGCCGTTGCGATCATCCAGCAGACGGGTGTCGGCGGCGAGGGCAACCAATCCCTTCGCTTCACAGGCCGGACAGAGCAGCTCTGAAAACGTGATCACACGATCATGCAACGCAGCATCGTTGGCAAAGCAGACCTTGCGATCTGGGTTGACGATGAATACGCGCGCGATGCCAGCCTGGGACGCGAACCGCGTGACGATCTCCTCGAGGCCCGGGATGTCGCGCTTGAGCATGGCATTCTCGAGCGAAACCTTGAGCAGGCGGTTGACCTGCTCGGACAGATTGCGGCGCTCAAGGTTCAAGTGTGCGTTGTAGGCCGTGATCGTCAAGACCAGAACGAGAACCGACGCCGGGATGAGACCGGCCAGCAGCGCCAGCAGCACCTTGCGGCTCAACCGGCCGGGCAACAGCACCGATGCTCCGGCAGGCGTACCATCGGCATGGTGCGGCGGCGGCGTGCTGCCATCACCTGCACCTTCTGCGTCACGGCTTGCCATCTGGGCCATGAACCTGAAACAGGGACTTCTGGTGTGCCGTCATTGCGCAGATCCTGCAAAGTCCACCGCACTCATGCCCAGAAGGAACGTGAAACCCGACGCCACACGATCGGCAGCGGTTCTCCTCCAGCATCAGTCTCGCTGTTGCGGCGCGAGTCATTTCGTGCACCGAAATTGCGCCCACTTCGCAAATGTCACAGCACAAGCCACAGCCGTTGCATTGTCTGGCGTCAATGCGATAGGCGAGTGATCCGTCCATGCGCTCCAGGACCAGCGCCCCGGTCGGGCATACCCGCGTGCAGGCATCGCAGCCATTGCAGGACGCGGGGTTCATTTCCGGGACGAAACGCTGGAGTGGACCATCCGATCCGCCCTTGTGCTCGTATTGATCCCTGCGAGGGTGATCCTCTTCGCCGACGCGGGTTCCGGCAGCGGGCCTGCCCAGCCCAAAGAGCCTGCGCAGACCCTGGTTCAGTTCGGCCGATCGTCTCTCGACATCCGCCCTGCGCTTCACCCAGTGGTCACCCTCAATCGTGAGCAGCCGAAGTGGCGGCTGCCCCCGCGAAGCCTGCATGGCGCCAATGCGCTGCACGGCCAGATCGAACGGGCGCGTGCCCTGCCCCTGGCAATGGGGGCACCGGTCACGGGCCACCACGAGACGCCTGACGCCACGGCCGAGAAGTTCGAGAATATCGCGTTCGCCGAACGTATCGATGCAGGGGGCCGGGACGCCCGCACCGCCTCGTTGCGCAGCAGGCTTGTCCGCGACACTGCCGCAGGCCAGATAGGCGTCATGGGTATCGGCATCGACAGTCGCCCGGAGGACGGCCTTGCCAGCATCCGATATCAAGCCCAGCGCCTCCCACGGACATGCCGGCTGGCATCGGCCACAACCGGAACAGAGTTCGACATCCAGCTCCAGGGCCTCGTCATCCAGTTGCAGGGCGTTGACTGGACAAGCGTCAACGCACGCCCGGCACGTCGCGAAGCTGACTTTCGCGTGCACACACCGCTCGCCATTGATCAGCGCCTTGAACGGCATGGTTCCTTGCACCTCGCGCTCTATGCCCACACGCCACGCGCTTTTGCGGAAACCGGCTGGCCAGCCTTCTGCTACCAGCCGGGTCCGATGCCGGGCATGTAGGGTGTCTCCTGTGGTGGGTCCGCACTCCTCGTGCTGCTGCGTTTCCGGCCGGAGGCATTCTTTTTCTCATCAGTGACGGCAGGACGCGGGATACCTGTCACCTGGGCCAGGACATCGCGCACTTCCCCGCACCAGGCAGCGGTCAGGGCTGCGATCGCGACGTAGAGTTCCGGACCTCGGGCGGCTGCCAATCCCTGGGCGAACCTGCCGACCCATTGCAGGAGATGCCTGTCGAGGACATGGGCCACGCCTTCCAGGTTCCCATCCTTGCCGGCGGTGTCGAGCAGCCGCGCGATGAACAGGAGCTGCGGGACCAGATGATCCTCGGCACGGCCTGCCCAATCGGTGAGACGGAGGTTGGCACGGCGCATTTCCTCGCGCAGTTCGAGCATGGGACCCTGGCGCTCGAGATGATCCTCGGTCAGCCAGAAGGACTCGCTCGGCTGGATCCGGCAGGCGTGCCGCAGATAGACGTCGCTGTAGTCCACCGCCAGTGCATCGAATACGCCGGCGTCCGCTTCCTGCGGAATCTGGCCAATCGCGGCATCGAAGGCCGACAGAGCCGCCAGCGCCTCATTCGACCTCAATCGGACCGCCATCTGGTCCGCGAACGGCGCGGCCTTGAGCGCCGCCAGAATGCCGGGCGACACCTCGCGGTCGTGCAAGATGGCCAGCAGCTCGGCATCCTGCTGGAGTGCGGCTGCGAGTCTCCTTGCGCCAGCCATCCCGTCCCGGCCACCCTCCGTTTCCTGTTGGCCTGCCATCACTGCACCTTGCCCTTGCTGTGCGGAACGAAAACGATCGACGGCTTGGTGAGCTCGGGGTTGGCCAGCGACTGGACCTGATCGACGATGTAGTCGTCCGGCCCGCGCGCCTTGGTCTCGTAGGTGCCATCGCGGAGCTGGTCGATGGGGCCGATATCAAGGACGCGCATCATGCAAGCCATGACGCAATAGGGCTTGCGTCCGGCGTCGATCTCATCGACGCACATGTTGCACTTGGCGACGATGTTCTGCTCCGGAATGAACTGCGGCGCGCCATAGGGGCAGGCCGCCTCGCACCGCCGGCAGCCGATGCAGAGCGTGGCGTCGATATCGACGATGCCGTCCTTCTGGCGCTTGTAGATGGCTCCGGTCGGACAGGTCGGCAGGCAGGCGGGCTCGGCGCAATGGTTTCACGACATGTTGACCTTGTAGGCGTAGACGTCCGGAAACGTGCCTCCCTCGATATACATGACGCGCCGGAAGCGCGGCCCCGGCATCAGGCCGTTCTTGTCCTTGCAGGCGATCTCGCAGGCACGGCAGCCAATGCAGTCGACATTGTTGTGGATGAAGCCGAGCTGCTGGTCCGGCTTGACCGGCTCGTAGACCTCGCGCTTCTTGCGCTGCACGGCGGCCTTGATCTTCGTCTTGTCCTTGGGGCTGGCCATGGCGGCCTCCTCTGTGTTTTCGATCAAAGATCGCGGCGGAAGACGTGGCTGCGGGATGTCGCCAGCACATCCCAGCCGGGCCGGTGCTCGAGACTGGTCTTGCGAACGTTGGCAAGCACGGTGTTGTAGGCGAAGGCTCCGGCCGGGCTCGGCTCATCGAGGGTGAGGAAATCCGGATTGCCGGACCTGTCGATGCCGTTCTCATCGACATCCATCCAGGCACCTTCGAACATCACCAGGACGCCCGGCATGCAACGCTCGGTCACATAGGCGGGCACGATGCAGCGGCCTCGATCGTTCCAGACCTCGACGGTATCGCCCGTGCGGATGCCGAGCTTCCGGGCATCGGAGGCATTGATCGTCACTTCCTGCGAATAGGTCTCGCGCAGCCAGCCGATGTTGTTGAAGATCGAGTGGGTGCGGTGACGCGGATGCGGACTGACGAGATGGAAGGGGAAATCCT
This sequence comes from Hyphomicrobiaceae bacterium, assembly GCA_047971765.1. Lineage (GTDB taxonomy): Bacteria > Pseudomonadota > Alphaproteobacteria > Rhizobiales > Hyphomicrobiaceae. The sequence goes on from JBKDZY010000577.1 coordinate 14,139, forward strand.
TGGTCTTCGGGCTGTTCAACGACTCCCACGGCTCGATCCACTTGGGGATGGCGGGGATCTCGTAGCCGTACTGCGTCTTCGTCCAGTCCGTGATCTGGCCAAGCTGGGTCGAGAAGATCTCGATCTTCCCCGACGCCGTCTCGAACGGCCTGCCCTGCTCGATCTGCTCGCGAAACGCGACGTGCGGCTTGTCGAGCTTGAACTTGTAGATGCCGTGCCGCTTGAAGTCCTCCCAGGACATGGTCACGCCCTGGTGATGCATGACACGATCGTTCCACCACGCGGCAAGATACGCTTCATCGACGGAGGCGGGATCCTGGAAATAGCTGCGGTCGGCGCGCGGATTGTAGCCGGGTCCGAAACCGAGGCGATAGGCCAGTTCGGTGAAGATCTGGAAGTCGGTTTTCGATTCCCCGAGCGGTTCGATCACCCGGGGGCGATGGATGTAGTAGTGACCCTTGTACCAGGGCAGGGCCACATCGTGGCGCTCGAAATGCGTCGAAATCGGCAGGACGAAATCAGCCCATATACCGGTCGGCGTGATGGTCGAATCCATGCAGACCAGGAGGCTTTCGCGCTCGCCATCAGCCTCCAGCTTGCGGATCGCCTGGATCTCCTTGTTGATGTTGGTCAACTGGTTGAGCCAGTCAGATCCCTGCCAGAAAATGCCGCGAATATTGGGGATCTGGCCGTCGGTGCTATCGGAACGCGGCCAGCATCCGATCTCCTCGCGTTTGAGGTTCGGATAGTTCAGGACGCAGTGCGCCCACCTATCCGACTTGATGGAGGCAAACCAGATATTCGCGTTCTGATCGTAGGGGTAGGCAACGGCTTCTGCGTGCCACGCCTTGCCGACGCCCTCGGCCGAACCGCCAAGGATTCCGATATTGCCGGTCATCGCCTGCACGGCTGCGGCCATGCGATTGTATTGCTCGCCATAGGCATTGCGCCCGGGAGCCCATGAGGCCTTCAGTGCCGCGGGCCTGGTGGTGGCGTACATGCGGGCGATCTTGCGGATATCGTCGGCCTTGACCCCGCAGATGCCTTCTGCCCATTCCGGAGTCTTGGGCTGGCCGTCGCGCGTGCCCAGGATGTAATCCTTGAAGCTCTCGCGATCCTTGGCCCAATCCGGCATGGTGCCTGCATCCATGCCCTGCGTGAACCGGTTGATGAAATCCTGGTTGTGCAGGCCCGAGGAGAAAATCTCGTGCGCCATGCCGGCCAGCATGGCTGCATCGGTATTGGGCCTGATGGGAATCCACCACGCATCGTACACGGCCGCACTGTCGGTATATTGCGGGTCGACCAGGACGAACTTGCAGCCGCGCTGCTTGGCCAGACGCATGTAGTAGAACGTGTTGCCGCCATGGAACGTGTAGGCTGGGTTCCAGCCCCACATGATGATCAGCTTTGACTGGGCGAACGCATCATCCTCGTGGCCGTCCTGGATGGTGCCGAACGTGATGCGCGACGAAAACGTGGTGCCCTGGTAGGACGGCACCGACCAGGAACTGGTGCGGCACCCGAACATGCCGAGGAAGCGGCCGAGAAGCCCCTCGATCTGATCCGACTTGTGCAGGACGCCATAGGAGGCGCCGGCATAGCTCTGGTCAAGCAGGGCAGTTGGACCGTATTTCCCCTTCAGGTACGTCATGCGCTCGGCAATCTCGGTCAGCGCCTCATCCCAGGTGACGCGCTTGAACCTGCCTTCGCCGCGCTTGCCGACACGCTTCATCGGGTAGAGCAGGCGCTCGGGAGAATAGATGCGCGCGCGGTACGAGCGCCCCCTGAGGCACGCGCGCACCTGCGGTTCCAACTCGGTATCCTTGCCGAAATGGCCGCCTTCCTGATAGCGGCCATCGTCGGTCGAGAGCCTGACAATCACGTCACCCTTCTTGTGCGCGACCAGCATGTGGCGGGAGCCGCAGTTGTGCGCGCAGCTCGTGACAACGGTGGTGAGCTCGTCATCCCGGGAATAGGGCTCGTAGGCGAAGGCGGACGCCCGGTCGATGGCGCCGAAGGAGGCCACACCGGTGGCCGCTGCCCCCGCGGCGGCAGCCCGGACGAAATCGCGGCGCGTCATGTTGAGCAGGCCGGAGAGGTCCTGCCCATCGCTCCAGGTGCCCGCTTTTCTGGGATCAACCATCTTTCACTGTTCCCTTTTTATCGGAGGGGCCCTGCCTGGCAGCGGCCCTGACTTGATCTTCAGCTCATCGGCAATCGCACCCGCGCACCGAACCTGAGCGGCGCGCGGCACATCTCATTTCCTGAGGCTATAGAGTGGGTCGGACTCGGTCGGCCGGCCCTTCGCCCAGTCCGGAACGGTCTGGTCCATGCCGGGCCAGGGATGGCGGGGGTAGGGATAGCTGATGCGGTACCATGCGCGGCCGCCGTGACAGCCGTAGCAGACGTCGCTCGAGCCCTTCTTCGCCAATGCCTCGATGTCATCGGCTTTCAGGAAACTCACCTGATGGCGCACGGTGCGGAACTGCTCGGCGTGGCAGGTGAGGCAGCCGTTAGGCGCCTCGGCCGTTTCCAGGTCGTGGCGCAGCTTCGACCAGGGCTCACTGCCGAGGTTCATGTTCTCGCCTGGAAACTTGCCGTGGCACATGAGACAGGTTGCCGATGGATCGACCACCTTGCGAAGCGTGAAGCCAGTGTTCTGCCCCGTCGCACTGGTATGCGGCGCCTCGTCCCGCGGGTCGTTGCCCTTGTGACAGAAGTTGCAGTCCAGCTTCATGACGGACCTGGCGTATTCGGTCGTGAGGTGACGCGCGTGGAACGTCGCCTGTTCGCCCTTGTAGGTGTCGAGTGTCTCGTACCATGCGAGGCTCGTGGCGGATTTCACGCCGGCCGGGCTCTCCTTGCGCACCTTGTGATTGAGGATTTCCGAATGGCAGGCAAGGCACTGTTCATTTGTCGCGGTGGCGATGGCGGGCTGGAAGTGCAGCGGGTACCACCTGGCGGTCTCGTAGTCGGTGATGGAGGCGAGGGCATCCAGTGCCTTTTGTTGTTCCGCTTTCTTCGCCGCGGCACGCTCCGCGATCTCGGCTGCCGACAAGTTCACCCCGAGTGCGCGCATACCGGCTTCGATCTGCGACGACACCCTGACCGACTGGATCATCGCAAAACCAAGAATGGCCGCCACCACGACTCCC
>JBKDZY010000578.1:0-1684 GCA_047971765.1 Hyphomicrobiaceae bacterium
TTCTTGGCATGGCTTGCCTGATAAGCCTGTTCAGCCCTGTAAAAGGCCGACGCGACGGAACGATCCTCTGGGCCAGCCTGCGCAACAGCCGCCGGGGAGGAAGCGTACCCGACAAGCGCAAGAACGAGAAGTATGGCCACTCCACAAACGACACCAAATCTGTACATGTCCCACAAACCTCGTTTGTTAGATGAAGACCTTCCATCGCAATGCTAGGAAAGTCTGGCAATCCTACAGAGTCGGAGAACATGGCTACACCTCTTCATCTGCTACTTGTCGAAGACGATGCCGACATTGCCAGCCTTGTCACAGATAAGGCAACACAACTTGGCTATAAAGTCATAACCGCAGACACGGTTGACGACGCCAAGCGCCGGACATCCGAGCAGATGCCCGACATTGTCGTGCTTGACCGCATGCTGGCAGATGGCAGCGAAGGCCTCGACTATCTTGCCTGGCTGAATGCGCTGGAAGGTCCGCGCCCCGGCATTCTCGTCACCAGCCGACTGACCAGCGTCAGCGATCATGTCGCGGGGCTCGAAGCAGGAGCCGACGATTATATCGACAAGCCCTTTCATCACGAAGAGTTGCGGGCGCGCCTGCGTGCAGTCGCGCGGCGTGCCTCGTCCAGCCGTGTTCCCAATAGCGTGCTGTTTTTCGACACGCTCGAACTCCGGCAACTCAGCGCCACAGCCCTTGTCGGTGACACAAAGCTGGAGCTGCGCCCACAGAGCTTCACCTTACTTAACGCGATTGCCTCCCGGCAGGGTGAATGGGTCAGCCGGAAAGCACTCTGGCGCGAGGTCTGGACCGACTACCCGAACCTGCCCCCGCAGGACACCGTCATCAACACGGCCATCAGCCGGCTGCGCCGCGTCCTGTCCGCGATCGATGGCGCCCCAGGCCTCCTCAGCGAGGATCTCGGCTATCGCCTTGTACCCGGCTCACAGGCCTAGCGCGCCGCCCGCCCCGAACGATCGAAAGCACCAAATCAATGACCGTGGAGATAGCATATAAGCGATGGCATCATCGGAAAATTCAAGCAATCACGCCCCCTGCAGGTCGGTCTTGCCCTGGCTGTTGCCTACATCGCAGTGACATGGGGATTGTATCAGAGCTGGCTGGGTTCGGTTGAAACCTTCCTTGATGGTGCGACGAGCGGGCTCTCACGCAACGATCCTGACCGCACACGGCGCATTATTGACGCAACCAGCGATGCGCCGGAATCGCCGTTTATCCTTAAGATGCTGGCTTATCCAATTCCTGGGCCCGCTACTGTCGAGAATGGCGGCGCGATACCCTTCTGGGCGGTCGTACTGCAGGGGATCTGGCTCGGCGTTGTTGGCTGGTCGGGCTTCAGCCGGACGAATGGCATGCTGCTCGTCCTTGCCGCATTTCCCTTTGCGGTCCTCGTGCTGGTGAGCGGAAATGTACTTGCCAGCCTGTTCCTGGGCGCACTTGGCCCGGTCATCGTAAGCCTTGTCTGGTGGATGCTCAGCCCCTTCGCCAAGCCTACATAGGGCAGCGCGTCAGTCGGTGCGGGGGCATACTTCACTCTCCATCACAAGCGGCGCTCCGGTACGGAATGTGGCAATCGGAGGCGACCGTCACGAAATATCGCTGGCGATCCGGATCGAATACCAGCTCGGTCAGACCGCCCCCATGCACAGCGCCGGTATCGACC
>JBKDZY010000579.1:0-7467 GCA_047971765.1 Hyphomicrobiaceae bacterium
GGACAGCAACCCCTCGCCAATATCGGCGGGCGACATCGCGCCAGACGGCAGGAGCGATGAGTGCCCCTCCAGTCCCATTGCAGATTTGAGCAGGCGCGAAATCAGCCCGCCACTGCTGCGCGCCACCATCTTGAGCTTTATGTCGTCACCATGCAGCTCTCGCATCTTCGAGCGCACATCCGAAATGCCGTCGATCAAACCCAGGGCCCGCGCCCGCTCCGCCGACCAGAAATCCCCGGTGAACAGATCCCCGTCATCGGTCGAGAGCTTTCCGCCTCGGCGCTCGGTGACCACAGAGATGAAGGCCTGATGGACGTCATGTTGTACGGCCTTCAGGCGCGCGATGTCCTCGGTCTTGGCCGGTTGAAACGGATCAAGGAAACTCTTCGACTTGCCACTGGTATAGACGCGCCGCTCGACACCGATCCGTTCGATGGCCTTGTCGAGACCGAAACTCGCGGAAATCACCCCGATCGAACCGATGATCGACGACGGATCGGCATAGATTTCATCACCTGACAGCGCCAGGAAATATCCCCCCGAGGCAGCCACATCCTCGCAGAATACGTAGACCTTCTTTTTCTTCTCGACCGCAAGCTGGCGCACCCGCTTGTAGATCAGATGAGATTGCACCGGCGATCCGCCCGGCGAATTGATGGAAATGGCAACCGACGGCAATTTCGACATCGAGAACGCCTTCTCGATGACACCGGCGACCGTCGTCATCGACAATCCGGGCCGCAAGGGGGTCGCCAGGCCAATCGGTCCATTGAACCGGATCACAGGAACGATGGACTTGCGTTTCGGCCACTTCATGATCGGAGATGATCCTTGGGTTTAGGCAGAGGCGCGGTCGCTTGACCCGACCCTGCCGCCTCCGTCAATTTCGGACACCACAACGAGAGCATTTCAGGTTTAGCAGGAAACGCTCAGGACGCGACTGCGGCTCAGGCAGCAGGCGCCGCCCTCGTGGAGCAGCCCGGCCGAAGGCTGATACGGCGCGTGAGCGCGAAGAAGCCGGGCCGAGTCCGACTGAACCGGAATTGGCCTGGCACCCACAGGATGCCACGCCATGGCCGGAAGTCCATGAGCATTCGGACAAAATTGTGGCGCGACACTGGGGCATCACCAGCCGGATTGCAACCTGCCTCAAGGCGTTGCCAGTCCACATGGCGAAATCGCGGTTCCCTCTTGATGACGGCGGCACACAACACCGGAGTTGACTGCAAATTGCCGCAGGCTATAGTCTGATATATCAGAAGGGAAAGACACGGCCGGACATGCAGATTGGACTGGAAGATTGAACTGGGTGGCGGCTATCGACCGGGCAACGGTCGGCGTGACAACAACACGAGTGTCCGAAAACAAGAGCGTCCCCGATAGCCTCGGAATAGACAGCCGGGAGGCGAGCCGGGCGAAGGCGAGGGTTGCATGGTCTCTCGACATGCCTTGATGACCTGCAAGACCGAACCGAAGAGCTGACGGCCGAACGCACCAGAAAAACAGGGCTTGGAGAAACAGCATGATCGCTGAACGTCAAAAATCGTTCCGTCAGGAATACCGCTCCCGCATCATGGGCTTCTATGATGGGTATCTCCATATCGCCATCATCTATGCCATGGGTGCGGCCGCGTTCTACATCTACCTCCAGCATCTCAGTCAACCGTCCTGGCTGGAACTGATGACCATTCCGCTCACCTTCCTGTTCACGAACTGGTGCGAGTGGTTCGTTCACAAGTACATCATGCACCGGCCTATCAACATTCGCGGCCTGCGTGCGGTCTACGAGCGTCATACCCTCAACCACCACCAGTTCTTCACCGACGACGAGATGCGCTTCCGTGACCACAAGGACTGGCGCGTCACCGTTTTCCCGCCCTACGCGCTCGTTGTTTTCATCCTGATGTCCATTCCGGGCGGCATCATTCTCGGCAATCTCTTCACGCCGAACGTGGGCTGGCTGTTCATGTGCACCACCACCGGCATGTATCTGCTGTACGAGTTCATGCACTTCTGCTGCCACGTCGAGGAAAACTGGTTCGTGCGCAATTGCCCATTCGTCAACACGCTGAGGCGTCACCATACGGCCCATCACAACGCGCGCCTGATGATGGAAAACAACATGAACCTGACCTTCCCGATCGCAGACTGGTTCTTCGGCACATCGGACCTGGATCGTGGCCTGCTGGGCCACCTGTTCAACGGCTACGATGACAATCACCTGAAGAAGAACCTGCGTGGCCGGCCCAAGCGGCCCGATGAAGCAGCCGCACACCCCATGGGCAACTACTAGGTGCACGCCTCGAGGGGCGGCTAGCGCGTCGCTCCTCGAAGCACACCACATCGCTGCATACCACTTCGGCCAATCCTCGAACCAAAACGGCTCCCGTCATGCCAAACGACGTCAAGATCATCGTTTCCATCGTTACACTGATCGTCGGTATCGCCGCAGCCTATTGGGAAACCTCGATCGGCAAGGGCCACTTGTTCTGGCTGGTCATCGGCTTTTCCGTCTTCGCGGTCATTGCCATGTGGGTCTTCCCCGAGGCCCAGACCACGAAAAAAGACCTCGCGCAGAAAAAATAGGCAGCCGCTGACACCACTTTGTGCGGGCTGAGCCCTCAGGCTCGATCGAGCCTGATTGACTCGCCGCAAACTGCCACTATCCTGCATCGACCGCCGTAACAGGCTGGCGGAAGAGACTGGATCCGTGGATCGGGAAACCAATCCAGCCAACGCGAATCCAGCGCCGAAGGAGCAACCGCCCCGGAAACTCTCAGGCAAAAGGACCGCCGGCCGATGGCACTCTGGAAAGCAGCCGCGCACGTCTTGCGCGTCTCACCGAAGGGGTAAGGTGGCGCTGGCCATGTGCCTGCCGTCCGCTCAAATCTCTCAGGTTCCGTGACAGAGGGGGCTTCCGCTCGTACGCAATTCCGCGTGTGATCGAGAAGCGTCATGGAACTGTCAGGAATGGCCGGACAAGATTGCGAAGCGACACCCCTTCAACGCACCCCGCTGTACGACAATCACGTCGCCGCTGGCGCCAGGATCATGCCGTTCGCCGGTTACGAGATGCCAGTGCAGTATCCGATGGGGGTCCTGAAGGAACACCTCTGGACACGCGAGAAAGCCGGCCTGTTCGATGTCGCGCACATGGGCATCTGTGAGCTGCAGGGCCCCGACCACGAAACGGTTGCCCGCGCACTCGAAGCCCTCGTCCCCGCCGACATCGTCAACCTGTCGCCAGGCCAGCAGCGCTATACCCAGTTCCTGGCCTCCGACGGCGGCATCCTCGACGACTTGATGGTAACCCGCACGCCCCCCCCCGGAGACAACGGCAGGCTCGTGCTGGTCGTCAACGCCGCCTGCAAGGACGCCGACTTTACGCATATGCAAAAGCACTTGCCGGGCAATGTGAAGCTGCATGTCGCAGCCGACCGCGCTCTGCTTGCATTGCAGGGCCCCGCTGCCGCGCCGGTTCTTGCCCGCCACATCGAAGGCATCGACGGATTGGCCTTCATGCATGGCGCGAACGCAACCCTGCTTGGCCAGGCCGTCTTCATCACCCGCTCTGGCTACACGGGCGAGGACGGATATGAAATTGCCGTGCCTGCGGAACATGCCTCGGCAATCTGGACTGCCCTCGCGAACGAGGCGGAGGTCGCCCCGATCGGACTTGGCGCCCGCGACAGTCTCCGCCTCGAGGCCGGCCTATGCCTTTACGGCCACGACATCGACACCTCGACGTCCCCCGTCGAGGCAGGCCTCACCTGGTCCATCCAGAAACGAAGGCGCAACGAAGGAGGCTTCCCTGGCGCGGCCCGCATCCAGAAGGAACTCGCGGAAAAGCCATCCCGCCTGCGCGTCGGCATCAAGCCTGAAGGCCGCGCGCCTGCCCGCGAGGGCACCGAAATTCTCTCCGCGTCGGGCACGGCCATTGGCACGGTGACGTCAGGCGGCTTTGGCCCGTCCGTCAATGGCCCCGTTGCCATGGGATATGTCGATCGCGGCCACGCAGACACGGGCACGAAAGTGCAGCTCCTCGTTCGCGGCAAGCCCTTGCCCGCCGAGATTGCCGCCATGCCGTTCCAGCCGCACCGCTACCACCGCAAACCCAAGGCCTGACAGACGCACGCAAATCAACTGCGCATGCCCATCGCATCGTGAAGCAACAGCAAACTCAATCCATCTTTCTGACTGACGGAGAAGTCGAACATGCCGACGACAAAATTCACCAAGGAGCACGAGTGGATCACCGTTGACGGCGATGTCGCCACCATCGGCATCACCGCCCATGCAGCCGAACAACTTGGCGATGTCGTCTTCGTGGAAACGCCGGATGTGGGCCGCACCGTGACGGCCGGCGAAGCCTGCGCGGTTGTCGAGAGCGTGAAGGCGGCATCCGACATCTACGCACCGGTCTCAGGCGAGGTCGCCGAAGTCAACGCCGCCCTGGCCGACACGCCTGCCACTGTCAATGAGCATCCCGAAAGCGACGGATGGTTCTTCAAGCTGAAGCTCTCCAGCACCGCCGAGCTCGACCAGTTGATGGATCGCGCGGCCTACGACCAGTTCGTCAAGGACAACAGCTGAGGCTGGCCGACACATCGGCTCCAGCCAATCGTTGAGGACTGCTTTCCATGCGCTACCTGCCCCTGACGGATACCGACCGCCGCGAAATGCTGGCGAAGATTGGCGTCTCCGGCATCAATGATCTCTTCGTCGCCGTCCCGAACGGGAAACTGCTCGACGAACTTCCGAACCTGCCCCTCGCGGCAGGTGAACTGGAGGTCGAGCGGCAGCTGTCACGGCTTGCAGCCCGCAACACGCCGGCGGCGGATGTTCCCTTCTTTATCGGCGGCGGCGCCTACCGCCACCACGTTCCGGCAACGGTTGATCACCTCATCCAGCGGTCCGAGTTCCTGACCAGCTACACGCCCTATCAGCCGGAAATCACACAGGGCACGCTCCAGTCCCTGTTCGAGTTCCAGACACAGGTCGCCAATCTCACCGGCATGGATGTCGCCAACGCCTCCATGTACGACGGCTCGACATCGACAGCCGAAGCCATCCTGATGGCCCATCGCGTCACCCGTCGCAAGAAGGCCGTGATTTCCGGCGGGCTGCATCCCCAGTACACCGATGTCGCGCGCACGCTCGCCCATTTCGGCGGCACCACGATCGAGGCATTGCCCCCCGACCCTCAGGGACAGGAGGACATTACGCAGGCAATCGACGGTGAAACATCCTGCGTGGTCGTGCAATACCCGAGCTTTTTCGGCTCCATCCGCGATCTGGAACCCATTGCCGAGGCCGCCCATGCACAAGGCGCACTGCTGGTGGTGGTCGTGACGGAAGTCGTCGCACTGGGCCTGCTCAAGTCGCCAGGAGAAATGGGCGCCGACATCGTGACGGCCGAAGGCCAGTCCATAGGCAACGGTTTGAATTTCGGCGGCCCCTATGTCGGCCTCTTCGCGACGCGCGACAAGTACGTGCGCCAGATGCCCGGCAGGCTTGCCGGCGAAACGAAGGACGCCGAAGGACGCCGTGGCTATGTCCTCACGCTGTCAACCCGCGAACAGCACATTCGCCGCGAGAAAGCCACCAGCAACATCTGCACCAACTCGGGCCTGTGCGCGCTCGCATTCACCATCCACATGACGCTGCTGGGCGAAAGCGGATTGCGCAAGCTGGCGAGCCTCAATCACGCCAACGCCTGCGACCTGGCAGACCGCCTTGAAAAAGTCGACGGCATCGACGTGCTGACCAGCGCCTTCTTCAACGAGTTCACGGTGCGCCTCCCGCGCCCGGCTGCAGAAATCGTCGAGGCGCTTGCGGCCAAGGACATTCTTGCCGGCGTTCCCGTATCCCGACTGGTCCCCGGCGACGCCAGCCTCGCCAATCTTCTGGTCATCGCCTCCACGGAAATCAACACCGACGCCGACCGCGACGCGCTCGCCAAGGGACTTGAGGAGATCCTGTAGGATGGTGGTGAGGGACTGGACATTGCCCCTCGACGAGGAGGATCTGGCGACCCTGGTCGAAAGCCATCGCCGCTTCTCGGTCTGCCGCGAGAAGATGCGCAACGCCGGACGCGACGTCGACAAGGTCGTGAAGGTCTTCACCAAACATCTGCGCAGGATCACGACAAACGTGCTCCCGCCTCCGGCCCAGGTCGTCTGGGCCGAGCACATCGCCCGGCCGTTGAAAGCCGATCCCGCAAAACCGTTGCCGGAGCGGGCTGTGGCCGGAATGAGGTCCTGGCCGGCAGCGCGCATAGCGGAACTGGCCCAGACAGTGTCGGAGATCGACGCGGTTCTCGAAATCGCGGAGAACGAAGCCCATCACGAAGCCATCTACGTCGAGATCTCTCGCGCCTACTCATGAGGCAGCACCACCTCACCCAATAGCAGGCAAGCCTGAAACCCCATTGAGCCAGCAGGAAATATGAACCAGCAGGAAATCCAGTTCGAGCAAGTGGACGGCGTCGGCACCATTACGCTGAGCCGGCCCGAGGTGATGAACGCCTTCGGTGGGACGATGCGCGAGGATCTCCTGGCTGTCATGCAGCGTTGTGCGGACGATGCAAGCATCCGCTGTGTTGTCGTCACCGGAGCCGGCCGGGCTTTCTGTGCGGGCGGTGACATCGCCAGCATGGCCGACCTCCAGGCAAGGAACGATGGCGCGCCCATCAGCCGGCGCATGGAGATCGGCAGCCGCATCGTGCATGTGATCCGCACCATGTCGAAGCCCGTCGTGGCCGCCGTCAACGGAGCGGCAGCGGGAGCCGGCATCAACCTGGCGCTTGCCTGTGACATGCGGTTGGCAGCCGAGAGTGCACGGTTCTCGGAGAGCTTCGTGAAGATCGGCCTCGTCCCGGACTGGGGTGGCAGCTATCTCCTGACGCGCCTGGTCGGCACAGCCAAGGCCATGGAACTGATGATGACGGGCGACCGCATCGGCGCCGACGAAGCCCACCGCCTTGGCATCGTCAATCACGTCATCCCCGATGACGCATTCAGGGATGCAACCGCGGCCTTTGCTCGTGCCTTGGCGCAGGGACCATCCGATGCGCTCGCCCACATCAAGGAAGCCACCTACCTCGGCGCGACCGCAAGCCTGTCGGACGCCCTGAAATTCGAGGCCAAGGCCCAGGACGAACTCTTCCTGTCCGCCAACGCGCGCGAAGGCATGAAGGCCTTCCTGGCGAAGCGCCAGCCGAAATTCTCGTGATGACCGGAGCCCGGCATGGACGATCCGAACCAGACAAGGCAATCGCCAACGACCGCGAAACTGGGCGTACTGCTGGCGGCGCGGACGGGTGGCGACACCCCCACGCCAGACATGATCGCCGACGCCTTGCAGGGCCTCACGATCACCACCCTTCCCGATCCTGCCGCACCGGCCTGGACCAAGATCGCACGCCTCCTCAAGGTCTCACCCTCACACCCACCTGCCGAGCGGGAC
>JBKDZY010000580.1:0-3742 GCA_047971765.1 Hyphomicrobiaceae bacterium
TCGACCTCGAAGACGATGCCACCAAGACGCGGCCCCGGTGCGATCTGGATCTGTGCCCGTCCCACCTGCTCGCGGGCCGCCTCGTCAGCAAGCTGCTCGTAGGCCGAGATGCGAGCCTTGGACTTGGCCTGCCTGGCCTTCGGTGAGGCCCTGATCCATTCGAGCTCCCGCTTCATGTAGCGGGCCTTGGAATCGTCCTGGGCCTTCTCTATTTCCTCGCGCTTGGCCTTCTGCTCCAGCCACGACGAGTAGTTGCCCTTCCACGGCACACCCTGCCCCCGATCGAGCTCGAGTGTCCATTCCGTGATGTTGTCGAGGAAATAGCGATCGTGCGTGATGAGGATCACGCAACCCTCGTAGGTCTTGAGGAAGTTCTCGAGCCAAGCGACGCTTTCGGCGTCGAGATGGTTCGTCGGCTCGTCGAGCAGCAGGATGTCAGGCTTCGAGAGCAATAGACGGGTCAGCGCCACACGCCGCTTTTCACCGCCAGAAAGCTTGCCAACCTCGGCTTCAGCGGGTGGGCAACGCAGAGCGTCCAATGCCACTTCCACCTGCGAATCGAGATCCCACAGCCCCTCGGCGTCGATTTCGTCCTGCAGCTGAGCCATCTCGTCGGCGGTTTCATCGGAATAGTTGGCCGCAATCTCGTTGTAGCGGTCAAGCTTGGCTTTTTTTTCGGCCACACCTTCCATCGCGTTGCCAAGCACATCCTTGTCGGGATCGAGCTCAGGCTCCTGCGGCAGGTAGCCGACCTTGATGCCATCCGCCGGCCAAGCCTCGCCCACGAAGTCGTCGATCTGTCCGGCCATGATCTTGAGCAGGGTGGATTTACCCGCACCGTTCAGGCCGACCACACCGATCTTCGCGCCGGGATAGAACGACAGGTTGATATCCTTCAGCACCTGTTTGCCGCCGGGATAGGTCTTCGACAGCTTGTGCATGTGATAGACGAATTGCGGATTAGCCACGGGCGGGCTCCTGTTGTTCGCAGGCCGTCTGATTGCCTCGCAACCAGCCGGTCCGGAATGTCCTGGGAATTGAGCGGCTTTTAGCCGATCGGCACGGCCAGCTCAAGGCAATGGCAAAAGGTCCGCGAAAGCCGGGCCCGCCCTGCCATGGGCCGAAACCGCCGCAACCAGCCGCCCTGGAGCCATCTCGTGCAGCTTCCGATTTGACAGAACGGGCACAGTGCAGTCGTCTATGGCATTTCCAATTGAGGTGGAACACTCAGACCGCGACAGCGGCCCACCGTGTTCGCAACCCGTGCGGAGAACCCGGCCCTTGGCTGAAACAATCCGCGAACACATCCCTTGCAGCCATGCCGGAAGGCGGCTGCGGCTGCCACACCCCGTTTGTGGAGCAAACACCGACATGACACAGTCAGAGAACAGGCATTTCATCTATTTCGCCGACCCCATGTGCTCCTGGTGCTATGGCTTCGGACCCGTCATCCGCGAGCTGGCCAGCCGGTTCAAAGGGCGCCTGTCGGTCCGCGTGATCATGGGCGGGCTGAAAGCGGGCGAAACGCGCCAGATGCGCGAGAAGGACATCGCCTACCTGCGCGATGCCTGGAAGAAGGTACATGAAGCGTCCGGCCAGCCGTTCACCGACGCGTTCTTCACCCGCAAGACCTTCACCTACGACACCGAGCCGTCCTGCCGCGCCGTCGTTACCATGCGCCGTCTTGCCCCCGACAAGGTGCTCACCTACCTGGCCGCGGTCTCGAAGGCGTTCTACGCCGACAACCGCGATATCACCGACGAAACGGTGCTGGCCGAAATCGCAGAGGAAACCGGCCTCGACCGCGCCAGTTTCCTCTCCGAGATCCAGTCCGACCTCGCACGCCAGGAAACCGCTGGCGATTTCGCGTTTTCGAAAAACTCGGGCGTCGCGGGCTTCCCGCTTCTGGCGGCCGGCAACGAAACCACAGGCTATGCCCTCATAACGCACGGTTTCAGGCCCATTGATGGGCTGCCCGAGGCCATCGAGGAGTGGCTGGCGAAAGGGGCTCCGGTTACGCCCGTGCAATAGGGTCGCCCGCGGCCACGCATCACGCATCACGCGCACGGGGAACGGCAAGCCGATAGCCGACACCCGGTTCGGTCAACACAATGCCAGGGTGGACGGGATCGGCCTCGATCTTCTGGCGGATCTTCTTCACCAGGATCCGCAGATAGTGCGCATCGCCGTCATGGCCCGTACCCCAGATTTCCCTGAGAATGTGCTGCTGCGTCACCACGCGCCCCGCATTCTGCGCAAGGATCTGCAGCATCCTGTATTCCTTCGGCGTCATCGCAACCGGCGTGCCACCGCGCATGACCAGCCGGTTCGCCAGGTCGATCGATACCGGGCCAACGGTGATCACCGCCAGCTCCCCATGGCCAGAAGAATGATGGCCACCGGCATGGGCGCGGAACCTCGCCCGCACCCGGGCCAGCATTTCCACCATGCTGCAGGGCCAGGCGATGCAGTCGTCCGCGCCCAGATCCAGAGCCCTGACCTTTTCGTCGTCTCCATTGTTCATCGACACGGCGATGATCGGCACGCGCGACCAGACCCTCACCTGCGCGATGAGCGCATGACCATCCATGTCAGGCAGCAACAGCTCGACAATCACCAGATCCGACGGCTTGGCCGCCTGCACCGTGAGCCCCTTGCGGCCGGTCTCCGCCAGCCCCACAACAAACCCGCCCTGCTCGAGACTGGCAGCGAGCAGGCTTCGCGTCTGCAGCTCCCCCGCGATCACAAGGACACTCTGGCGTGCCTCTGCCATCTCAGTGCTCCAGCACAACTCGCAAATTCAAAAGTGCAGGCAAATGCAAGTGGCCCGGCATCATCCCGGACGATCCTGTGCATCCAGTCGATGCATTCGACCGTGCGCAGCCGCTGACGCAGGACGAGCCATGCCGTTCCCGATCAACGTCCGCATGTGTCGAAAACCGGCAATCGGACCCGGATCTCCACCAGCCCGATCGCCGCAACTGTCCGGGACGCGTTACGCCTTGATCCGGTCCTGGATGCCGTACTTGGCGCCAAGTTCCTGGAACTTCTCCCAGGTCTTCTCATCCACTTCAATGCCATTCTTGCGCCGATCCTGCTCCCGCAGGTACTCGACCTCGCCAGGATAGAAGATCTCCTTCACACCCTCCTGCGGCTTGGTCGCCTTCAGGTATTGCGCGAATTCCGTCACTTCTTCCTTGAACGACTTGAGCGATCGCAGCGCCTCCACATTGAAGCAGGCAAGGAAGCAGCCGTCGTTATGGCGCCCGGTCGGATCGACACCGAAACCCAACCCCGGCAACACCGCGGAAAGCACCTCGATCATCGCCGACAGGCCGAAACCCTTGTGACCTTCCTCGCCACCGAGAGGCAGCAGCACGCCGCCCTTCTTGAAGTCGTTGGGATCGGTCGTGGGCTTGCCGTCCTTGTCGACGATCCATCCCGTGGGGATCGACGCGCCCTTGGCGATGGCGAGATTGATCTTGCCGGCCGCCACCGCCGATGTGGCCATGTCGAGGCAGAACGTGGCCGGCAGATTGGAGGGAATGGCGATCGACAACGGGTTCGTCCCCACGCGGGCTTCGGCTCCACCGAACGGCGCCACCGCCTTGGGGCTCCGGCCACTGTCCGCCGTCATGATGGCAATCATGCCGTCCTTGGCCGCCATGATCGGCTAGGCGCCGAGCCGGCCGACATGGCTCTGGCGCTTGATGGTGGCCGCCGCCACGGTGGACTTGCGCGC
>JBKDZY010000581.1:0-2909 GCA_047971765.1 Hyphomicrobiaceae bacterium
CGACGCGAGGCCAAGCTCAGCCGCGGTCAGGTCGATGCAGGGCGTGCGGCGCAGATAGGAACCGATGCGTGCCCCGGCCTCGGCAATGGCCTGCCTGGACGGCTGCAGGGCGGGACGCTCATCTGTCATTTTTCATCACTCCTTGTGCTCATTTTCCGGGCCGCAGCGGCAGCGGGCCAGTTCCCGGCCCGTCCGGGTGCATCATGGTGCTTGCGTCGGGGCCTGCAAGAGAGCACACTAATACGATTGTTCCGAGGGGGGCCGGCGGGAGCCGGCTGAGATGGTGCTGACCCCGCACCACCACTCTTCGAACCTGCCCGGGTCATGCCGGCGAAGGGACAGGAATGGCTGCAAGCTCCACAAACGACAAATCTCATGCATCATCGGCGGGCGACTCTGCGCTGACGCGGTCGAATGTGCTGATCCTCGATGTCAACGTTCCCGCGGCGCGGCGTCTGCGCGATGACCTGGAGGACGGTTTTGCCGCGCACGTCGAGATCGTCGATGACCTGGACGAGGCGCTTGACGTGCTCGGCAATGCCAACCGCCCCGTGTCGCTGGTGATGGCCGACACGGTCACGGATGGCGGAGCTTGCGTCTCGGTTCTCCGGCTGCTGATCCAGCACCGCGCGCATGTCGCGCTCACGCTGCACGGTGCCGTGCCCCCGGAGGCGTTTGCGGTACCGGCAAACCTGATGGGGGCTGCGGCCTTCACTACCGATGTCCACCTGGACGAGGCCGTGCCGACAGCCGCCCGGGTTCTGCGCGCACAACAGGACGTGGCGACGATCATGGCCGATGCCATCGTGCCACCGACCCTCGATCCCGTCTCGGCGATGGCGATCTATGGCGCCCCGCCCGGCGACACCTTCGACACAAGCTTCCAAGCCTGAGCAGACCTCACATCCCACAACGATTTCCCGGAGGATCACCCATGAACAAGATTACCCGCAACAAAGACCTGATGGTGCCCGAAGTGACGACCGGCTCCATTGCCGGATCACTCAAGGTGCACGATGCGCCGGAGGGTCACGCCGACGTGCGGGTGCCGTTCCGCGAGATCCAACTGTCGAAAGAGTCGGGCGAGCCGCCGTTCCGGGTCTACGACGCCTCCGGTCCCTACACCGATCCTTCCGTGGCCATCGACGTCGAGAAGGGCCTGCCGCGGCATCGCGAGGCCTGGATCCGGGAGCGCGGCGGGGTGGAGCAATACGAAGGCCGCGACATCAAGCCGGAAGACAATGGCAACGTGACGGGCAAGCACCTGGCGCGGGATTTCCCGAACAAGGAAAAGCCGTTCCGTGGGCTCGAGGGCAAGCCGGTGACGCAGCTCGAATTTGCGCGCGCGGGGATCATTACCAAGGAAATGATCTACGTCGCCCACCGCGAGAACCTGGGCCGCAAGCAGGCTCTGGCGCGGGCCAAGGCGGCGCTTGCCGACGGCGAGAGTTTCGGCGCGTCGGTGCCCGAGCACATCACGCCGGAAGTCGTGCGCGACGAGATCGCCAAGGGTCGCGCCATCATCCCCTCCAACATCAACCACACCGAGCTGGAGCCGATGATCATCGGCCGCAACTTCCTGGTGAAGATCAACGCCAACATCGGCAACTCGGCGGTGTCGTCCTCGGTCGAGGAGGAAGTCGACAAGATGGTGTGGTCGATCCGCTGGGGCGCGGACACGGTGATGGACCTCTCGACGGGACGCAACATCCACAACACGCGCGAATGGATCCTGCGCAACTCACCGGTGCCGATCGGCACGGTTCCGATCTACCAGGCCCTGGAGAAGTGTGGCGGCGATCCCGTCAAGCTGACGTGGGAACTCTACCGCGACACGCTGATCGAGCAATGCGAGCAGGGCGTCGACTACTTTACCATTCACGCAGGCGTGCGGCTGGCCTATGTGCCACTGACCGCGCACCGGGTGACAGGCATCGTGTCGCGCGGCGGCTCGATCATGGCCAAGTGGTGCCTGGCGCATCACAAGGAAAGCTTCCTCTACGAGCACTTCGAGGACATTTGCGACATCATGCGCAAGTATGATGTGAGCTTCTCGCTGGGTGACGGCCTGCGGCCGGGCTCGATTGCAGACGCCAACGACCGGGCGCAGTTTGCCGAGCTCGAAACGCTGGGCGAACTCACGCAGATCGCCTGGAAGAAGGGCTGCCAGGTGATGATCGAAGGCCCCGGCCACGTGCCGATGCACAAGGTCAAGATCAACATGGACAAGCAGCTTCGCGAGTGCGGCGAGGCGCCGTTCTACACGCTCGGGCCGCTGACCACGGATATTGCGCCGGGCTACGACCACATCACGAGCGGCATCGGGGCGGCGATGATCGGCTGGTTCGGCTGCGCCATGCTGTGCTACGTGACGCCGAAGGAGCACCTGGGCCTGCCCAACCGCGACGACGTGAAGTACGGCGTGATCACCTACAAGATCGCGGCGCACGCAGCTGATCTCGCCAAGGGGCATCCGGCGGCACAGCTTCGCGACGACGCCTTGAGCCGGGCGCGGTTCGAGTTCCGGTGGGAGGACCAGTTCAACCTGGGCCTCGATCCGGACACGGCGCGGACCATGCACGACGAGACGCTGCCCAAGGACGCACACAAGGTTGCCCACTTCTGCTCGATGTGCGGACCCAAGTTCTGCTCGATGAAGATCACGCAGGATGTGCGCGACTATGCTGCCAAGACCAACGCCGGGAAATCAGCGATGGTGGAAGCCGAGCAGGGCATGGCCGAGATGAGCCGGAAGTTCACGGAAATGGGCACCGCGGTGTACGTTGACGCCGATGCGGCGAGCGGCGCCGCCGTCGCCCGCGAGCCCGGCCGCGAAGGCCGTGCCGCCAAGGCCGTGACAGACAGCAACAAGGCGCTCGGGTAGCACGGGCGTGTCCGCGCCCCCCGCC
>JBKDZY010000582.1:0-3947 GCA_047971765.1 Hyphomicrobiaceae bacterium
GAAGGCGCGGGAAACGGAACTTTTTGCGCCGCTGATGGTGTCGGACACATCCCGCAACCTGCGCCGTGTCTTCCGGCTTTCGGAGGAGATGAAGGCGCAGGCGCCCAAGTCCCTGGGGTGGAAACCGAAGCGGGTGCACGTCATCGGTGCGGGGGTCATGGGCGCCGACATCGCCGGGTGGTGCGCCGCGCAGGGTTTCGAGGTCACGCTGCAGGATCTTTCTGCCGAGGCCATCGCCAAGGGCATGGCCGCCCAGGGCAAACTGTTTTCCCGCCGGTTTCGCACCAAGGCCCAGCGAGCAGCGGCCAAGGCGCGCCTCATGGCAGATCCCGAGGGACACGCCCTTCCGCGCGCCGATATCGTGATCGAGGCGGTGATCGAGAAACTCGAGGTCAAGCAAAGCATCTTCCAGGGGCTCGAAGGCAAACTCAGGCCGAACGCGGTGATGGCGACGAACACCTCCTCGCTGATGATCGAGGACATCGCGGCTGGTCTCTCCGACCCAGGCCGGCTTATCGGCATTCACTTCTTCAACCCGGTGGCGCAGATGCCTCTGGTGGAGGTGATTGCCGGCGCCGGGACACGCGATGAAGAGGCGCGCAAGGGCTGCGCTTTCGTCTCGACCATCGGCAAGTTCCCGCTGATCGTGAAAAGCAGCCCTGGCTTCCTGGTCAATCGCGTCCTTGCGCCATACATGATGAAGGCGATGGAACGGCTTGAACACGGCCAGGACGCCAGCCAGATCGACGAGGCGGCGCGCGCATTCGGGATGCCGATGGGACCGATCGAGCTGGCGGATACTGTCGGGCTCGACATCTGCCAGCATGTTGGCCGTATCCTCAAGTACGACAGTTCGGGCTCGAAGCTCGACCATCTGGTTGCCGCCGGGCATCTGGGCAAGAAGACCGGGGAAGGCTTCTACACCTGGACGGACGGCACACCGGTCAAGACCGAAACGCCCAACGACAAGTCCAACCTTGTGACACTCGGGCGGGAGCTGGTGGAGCCACTGATTGCCGAAGCCGAGAAGGCGCGCGACGAAGGCATCGTGGCGACGAGCGACCTTGTCGATGGAGGCATCATCTTCGGGACCGGCTTTGCGCCGTTCCGTGGCGGGCCGCTGCACTACCGCGAGACGATGAAGGCTTTGTCCACGTCCTCATAACCGGGCCCACCAACCGGGCCCGTACCACTCCAGATTCCGGCTCCAGCCGTAGAGGTTTCGCTCATGACCCAGTCTCTTCGCCGCATTGCCGTCATAGGCGGTGTCCGCATTCCCTTCTGCCGCTCGAACACACTCTATGCGGACCTCTCCAACCTTGAGATGATGACGACCGTGCTGGACGGCCTTGCCGACAAGTTTGGCCTCGAGGGTTCCCATATCGACGAAGTTGTCGGCGGGGCGGTGGTCACGCACTCCAAGGACTGGAACCTGGCGCGCGAAGCCGTCATCGGCTCGAAACTCGCCATGTCGACGCCGGGCATCACCTTGTCGGAGGCCTGTGGCACGAGCCTGCAGGCCGCCATGGGCTCAGGCGCCAAAATCGCGGCGGGCGCGATCGAGTGCGCGATTGCCACCGGCTCGGACACCACGTCCGATGCGCCTATCGTGGTTTCCAAGAAACTTGCCATGCGGCTGATCCAGGCCCAGCAGGCGCGCTCCATGGGGGAACGTCTGGCGGCCTTCAAGGGCTTCTCGCCGGGCGAGCTGGTTCCCCTGCCCCCCAATGTCGCGGAACCGCGTACCGGCCTTTCGATGGGCCAGCATTGCGAGTTGATGGCGCAGCACTGGCACATCCCGCGCGAGGCGCAGGATCAGCTTGCGTTCGACAGCCACATGAAAGCGGCAGCGGCCTATCGGTCCGGATTCATGGATGACCTGATCACGCCTGCGGCGGGTGTCTGGCGGGACAACAATATTCGCGAGGACATGAGCCTGGAAAAGATTGCCACGCTCAAGACCGTCTTCGAAAAATCTTCGCGAGGCACGCTCACGGCTGCCAATTCCACGCCTCTCACGGATGGGGCGGCGGCCGTTCTGCTCGCATCCGAGGACTGGGCCCGGGCCCAGGGGCTCACGCCACAGGCCTACCTCACCTACTATCAGACCTCGGCAAACGACTTCGTTGCCGGCGAGGGCCTGTTGATGGCGCCGACCATTGCCGTCTCCCGGATGCTCGAGCGGGCTGGACTGACGCTCCAGGACTTCGATTTCTATGAGATCCACGAAGCGTTCGCGGCACAGGTTCTCGCCACGCTCAAGGCCTGGGAAGACCCGGAATACTGCCGGACGCGGCTGGGCAGGGACGCACCACTCGGATCGATCGACCGGGCCAGACTGAACGTCAAGGGGTCATCGCTGGCCTATGGCCATCCCTTTGCTGCAACAGGCGCGCGGGTCGTCGCCATGCTGGCAAAACTGCTCGCCGACAAGGGCAGCGGCCGCGGACTGATCTCCATCTGCACGGCCGGTGGCATGGGCGTTGCTGCGATTCTGGAGGCTGCCTGAGGCATCAGGATGGCCACGGGCCGAACCGGCTTGTGGGAACAGGCGTGACCCGTCCAGGTTATTGCTGCGACCGCATTCTTCCGTCATTTCGTTTTTTCTGCATTGTCCGCCGGGATGCTGTTATGTATTCCCTGCATAATCCTCCGGAATTTGTCGGGCATCTCCAATCCTGCCTGCGAAAAACGGGACCAATGGCTTTTTCGCAGGCAATTATTCCGGGGATCGGCAGGGCCTCAGTCCCGGCGGCAACGGGAGGATTTCGCCGCAACTCCATCAATTTCCAGCGAACTCGGCGCAATCCAACATGAACAGGGCCTGAACAATTGGGCTCGAAATACATGTTTTTTGGGATCGAATGAAGCTTTCTTCAGTCCTGATCCGATATCCTCGGTTCTTTTTAAAAGCATTTCCCTCCGGAACGCACTGTTTGCCATGTCGATGACATGCTATTTGTTGAACTATCCTCGAACGTGCTATTAAGTGGAACGATGGTTCGAGGCCTCACTGGCGTTTCAGGCGTACCATTCTTTTTCGGCATGGTGTCGCGATTTATCTTCGACCGTGGGTGACTTGAACCACGACTTGTTCGCCGGACAGGCCTGCTGGAAGCGGGTCAGAACACAAGGAGACCCCCTGATGTCCAAACTCCTCAAATCGACAGCGGCCGTTGCCCTGGCTCTGAGCATGGCGATCGCGACGACGCCATCATTCGCGCGTGGTGGTGGCGGTCATCGTGGCGGCGGCGGCCATCATGGTGGCGGTCATTATGGCGGTCATCATCGTGGTGGCGGCTACGGCTGGGGCATCGCGGCCGGCACGGCGGCGGCCATCATTGGTGGCGCCATTGCCGCGGATTCCTATCGCTACCGAGGGCGCCGTTATTCCTGCCGTGATCTGAACCGCATGTGCTACCGGGGTTCGGATTGGGCCTGCGATCGGTTCGACGATCGCTGCTGAGTTCCGCTGAGGGCGACTTGAGGCAACATGCCTGCGGGGTGCTGCCGGGGCCGCTTGTACGGACCACGCCCAAAGCCACACCGTTCCGGCCCTTGTGGCGGGTAGATTGATGTGAGACGGCCGCCCCGGCTTCAATGCAGGGTGGCCGTTTTCCTTTTGCAAGCGTTGGGTGCGGACACCACGCGGGGCGTTCAATCCACCCACCGTGGCGTCCGACCTGGGCTCCTGCCCCGCTCAATACCCTCGCTGGCGGTCAACCAGCTCGCGCAAGGGTTCGCCGGCAAGGAAGCGCCGGGTGTTATCCGAGAAGAGTTCGGCGACCCACTTGTCGCGATCACGATGCACGCCGCCGATGTGCGGAAGCACCATGATCCCTTCGGCCTTCCAGAATGGATGGTCGCCCGGCAGGGGTTCAGTGCGGAAAACATCGAGCACCGCGCCCGCGATGGCCTTGTCCTTGACCGCCGCGACCAGATCCTCG
>JBKDZY010000583.1:0-7462 GCA_047971765.1 Hyphomicrobiaceae bacterium
AGGAAGAAACCGGCGCCCTTCATGGCGTTCTTCGAGCCCGTGAACCACGCCACCCACTTGAAGAGCTGCCCCGATCCGCTCGACGACGTCGCCTTGATGGCAGATTTGGACGCGGTTTTGGTGAAGTCCTTTGCGAGCCCCGAGATGCCCTGTGCAACGACAACCCACACCACCGATGCCAGCACCGACCAGTGCGGGTCGAGGGCCGACAGCATGATGAGGCCCGCCACCTGCAACGCCTGGCCGGCCGCCAGCATGGCCGGGATGCCGAAGCGCACGGCCAGCCATCCCCCCGCCAGATTGGCGATAATGCCAGCGAACTCATAAAGCAGGAACAGGAACGCCAGTGTGAACGGCGAGTAGCCGAGCTTGAAGAAATGCAGCAGCACCAGCATCCGCAATGCGCCATCGACCAGGGTGAAACCCCAGTAGGAGGCCGTCACGACCAGATAGTTGCGCACCTGATCCTGCATGTCAGGCGCCCGCTGCGATGACGATGTTGGCAAGATCGACCATACGGCAGACATAGCCCATCTCGTTGTCGTACCAGGCATAGACCTTCAGCATCGTGCCGTCGGTCACCATCGTGAATTCCGCATCGACAATCGAACTGCGCGGGTCGTTGCAGTAGTCGGCTGACACCAGCGGTCGCGTCTCGTAGCCGAGGATGCCGGCAAGCGATTCCCGCGCGGCCTCCGCGAACAAGGCGTTGACCTCGCCTTGCGTGGTCGCCCGCTCCAGTTCGAACACGCAGTCCGTCAGGCTCGCGTTCAGCACGGGCACGCGCACGGCGTGGCCGTTCAGCTTGCCCTTCAGGTCCGGATAGATCAGCGTGATCGCCGTGGCGCTGCCGGTTGTCGTCGGCAGCATGGATTGCAGCGTCGAGCGCGCGCGGCGCAGGTCCTTGTGCGGAAAATCAACGACAACATTGGTGTTCGTCGGGTCGTGGAGGGTGGTGATCTGGCCATGCCGGATGCCGAGGTTCTCGTGCACCACCTTCACCACTGGCGCCAGGCAGTTCGTCGTGCACGATGCAGCCGTCACGATCCGGTGCCGGGCGGGGTCGTAGAGGTGATCGTTGACCCCGACCACGGACATTGAGCGCGCGGTCGTCCTTCACCGGTGCCGAGACGATGACGCGCTTCACGCCTCTCTCGAAGTAGCCTTCGAGCGCATCGGGCTTGAGGAACTTGCCGGTGCAGTCGAGGACGATGTCGCAGCCAAGATCACCCCACGGCACCCCGTTCGGCGTGGCGGCGGATGTGAAGCCGAGTTGCCTGTCGCCGATCGAGATCCGTGCGTGGCCATCGTTCTGGAAATCCGTATGCCAGCGACCATGAATGCTGTCGAATTCGATGAGGTGCGCGATCGTCGCCGCATCGCCTTTGATCTCGTTGAGATGCACGACATCGAGACGGTTTTCCGCGCGCGGGTCGATGTCGGCGCGCCGTGTGCCGCCC
Organism: Hyphomicrobiaceae bacterium; assembly: GCA_047971765.1. Taxonomy (GTDB): domain Bacteria; phylum Pseudomonadota; class Alphaproteobacteria; order Rhizobiales; family Hyphomicrobiaceae. Next base: position 1,461 of record JBKDZY010000583.1, read on the forward strand.
AACGCCGCGCGTAGCGCCAGCCGCCCCATGCGTCCCATGCCGTTTATGCCGATTTTCATGGCCTGTTCCGCCTGTCGTGAAAGATGTGAACTGTCGCCCATATCGTCCAGCCGCGCCTTGAGGGCCATGCGATCGAGGGTCTCGAATGGCAGGCTGATGAACGCTTCGAGACGCCGGCGGATCATGCCGTAGAGCTCGTTGAGAAGCGCCGTTTTCTCGATTGCGGAGCCTGAGAATTTTGCCGGGTCCGGGAACGGCCATGATGCCGTGATCGGCCGCTCACCCAGGCTCGGGCAGTCCTCGCCTTCCGCCACATCGCAAAGCGTGATGACAAAATCCATGCGTGGCGCGTTCGCCCCGGAAAACTCGGTCCACGATTTGGGGTGCAGGTCGCTGGTATCCTGCCCCATCGCCTGGAGCCGTTCGAGCACGTCCGGCAAGGGCCCGTCGGCTGGCGAGGTGCCTGCTGAATAGGCGTTGAACCGGCCATGGCCGATCTCGCCGAGAATGGCCGCCGCCAGGATCGAGCGCGCCGAATTGCGCGTGCAGATGAACAGCACATTGAACGCAGGTTTCATGTTTGGGGTCTCGTCGCGAACGGTTGGAAAAAACTGTTCCAGGTCACGGCAAAGCTCGGGACGACCGCCGCAACATGTTTCGGTGAGAAAACGAAAAAGGGAGCGAAGGCCTTCGAACCTCACGGCATAGATCATGCGCCGTCCGTCTCGTGCCGCATGAACAAGGCCGGCCTGCTTGAGCGCCGACAGATGGAACGACAGGGTCGAGGCGGCGAGGCCGAGCTCTTTCGCAATGTCCCCGGCTGACAGTCCCTGCACGCCACGCCCGGCCAGCACCCGCATCACCGCGATGCGCGTTTCCTGGGCCAGGGCGCCGAACATGAGGGCTGCGTCATTTGTTTTTATACTTCCAGAATAATCGAATATTGCGACAGGCCGATGACACGGGCGAGAGCATCATGCCTCGTCACGTCGCGCCATCGAGGCTGGGCGATGCGGTCGTTGCTGGCCCCTCCGGAAAGCGGAACGGCACACGCTGGCGTCAGCATGTGCCGTCCGACAGGGCCGCGAGCGCAGCGCGCCGTTTCCCGGGTTACGCCTTCAGGTCATCGACAAAGGTTGCGATCACGTCCACCGGCTCGCGCTCGGTACGGAACGTGTTCACGACCGCCTCCGGGTCCGGATAGCCAAGAGCCATGCCGCACACCACCTGCTCGGTGCCCGGGATGCCGAGGCACCGGGTCAACAGCTCGTGGTAGTTGGCGATGGCGGCCTGCGGGCAGGTTTCGAGGCCGAATTGGCGGGCGGCCACCATCACGGACTGGATGAACATGCCGGTATCCAGCCAGGAGCCGACTTCCATGTCGCGGTCGATGGTGAAGATCAGCCCCGTCGGCGCGCCGAAGAACTCGAAGTTCTGCCGCCGCTGCTGGTGCATGCCGTCCTTGTTCTCGCGCGTGATGCCGAGCGTCCCGTAGAGACCCCAGCCACATGCCCGGCGGCGGCCGATATAGGGCTCGCGCCATTTCATCGGATAGTAGTTGTATTCGCGGGCCGGTTCCGGCTCGGTGTCGTAGGACTTGCACATGCGTGCGGTCACCTCGTCGCGAACCCGCCCGTCCAGCACATAGATCTTCCACGGCTGGATGTTCGTGCCGGATGGTGCCCGCCCGGCCGTTTCCAGCACCCGCTTGATGAGATCCCGGGGCACTGGCGTCTTCAGGAAGCCCCGGATTGACTGGCGTCCTCGAATGGCTTCCTCGACCGTCATATGCGTCCGCTCTTCCGGACGCTTCCGCCAGCTTTCGACACCGGTTTCCGGAGTATCAGCACTCGTCATGTTTCTCGTTTCCCGTGTTCTTCCATCAAGGGTCAGCCAGTCGCAAGGATCGCGATTGCGCCATTGATAGACTGATGAGGACGCCGTTGCCCAGGCCCTATTGCCCGCGTCGAAACGGCGGCTTGCGGATTCGGGCCAGTCTGTCGCAAGGTGGCGCCATGACGAGCCCTGAGACCACGCCCCCGAGCGAGCCTCCGCATCCCCTGGCCATAGCGTTGACGTGCCGATGCCCGCGTTGCGGCAAAGGCAGGCTCTTCCGTGGCCCCATGTCGCTCTCGCTGGGCGAGACCTGCAGCACTTGCGGCCTCAAGTTCGACTTCATCGACAGTGGCGATGGACCGGCGATTTTTGCGATCTTCATCCTGGGCTTTGTTGTTCTTGGAGGGGCCCTCATTGCCGAGTTCAAGTTCGGCATGCCGGTGTGGGGCCAGATCGTCCTCTGGGGTATTGCAACGCCATTGTTCGCGTTGTGGCTGCTCAGGTTCCTGAAGGCGATCCTGGCTGCGCTGCAGTACCGCTACAAGGCCGAACAGGCCGGTGCGGCACATGTGGAAAGCAAGAACAAGTGATCATGACCAGCCAGCCCGGCATCGTGCGCAGGCTGTTCTGGCCCACTGTTTCGGCGGTGATCGCCTTTGTCATCCTTGTGTCGCTCGGGACGTGGCAGGTCCACCGGCTGGCCTGGAAGGAAGACTTGATCGCCCAGATCGCGGCCCGCGCCACAGCCCCTCCGGTGTCTCTCGATACAGCCATCAAGCGGTGGCACGACGGCGAGAATATCGAATACCTGCGCGTCGCCATGACAGGACGCTGGCTGAATGACCGGGAGCAGTTCGTCTGGGCCGTTGGCCCCCAGGGCGGCGGCTGGGACGTGTTCACCCCGCTGCTGACCGCTTCCGGGCAATATGTGATCGTCAATCGCGGCTTCGTCCCCGAAGCCTATCGTGACCGCACGCGCCGCCCCGAGCCCGGAGGACCCAATGCCGAGGTCCACGTGGTGGGCCTGGTCCGTCATCCCGAGACGCCCGGCCTCTTCACGCCGGACAACGACACCATGCGCAACCGCTGGTTCTGGCGTGATCTCGACGGCATGAAAAAGACCATGCAACTTGGCGATCATCCCGTTGCACCCATGTTCATTGACGCCGAGCGCCTGCCGCCAGCCGTGGCCGCCGCCAACCCCGGCCTCCCCCGCGGCGGGGCAACCCATCTGACCTTGCCGAACAGCCATCTCCAGTACGCGGTAACTTGGTATGGCTTGGCATTGACGCTGATCGGCGTTTACGTGGCCTTCGTCCTGTCGCGCCTGCGGCAGTCGGGTAAGCCGGATGATCCTGACCGCAAGTGAGGCCGCGCGGTCGGTGACTATTGGGGACAGGCAGATCATTGCAGCCTGTCTTTCCTTGTGGCATGGACGGTTGGGCCTGAGCGTAGGCACGTCTGTGCAGGCTGGGCGAGGCCACCGAGCCGCCTCGGAAACGCAATCAGCTCGATAAGCCGCATTCAGCATAGAAAGCACGTTTGGCCGTGAGATATGTGAGCACCCGGGGCAAGGCCCCAGAGCTCGGCTTTGAAGATGTTCTCCTGGCAGGCCTTGCCAGGGATGGTGGCCTCTACGTGCCCAGGGAGTGGCCTCAGTTCACGCCGGAGGAGATCGCCGCGCTGGCGGGTCGCCCGTATCAGGAGGCGGCGCTTGAGATCATCCGCCCCTTCGTTGGCGGCCAGTTCAGCGACGAGGAGCTGGAAGGTATCCTGGAAGACGCCTACGCCGGGTTCCATCACAAGGTGGTGGCGCCGCTCGTGCAGACCGGGCCGTCGGATTGGATACTGGAACTCTTTCATGGGCCGACGCTCGCCTTCAAGGATGTGGCGATGCAGGTCCTGGCCCGCCTGATGGACGAGGTGCTCGCCCGTCGCGGCGAGCGGGCAACCATCGTCGGCGCGACGTCCGGCGATACCGGCGGCGCCGCCATCGAGGCGTTCCGCGGCCGCGAGGCGATCGACATCTTCATCCTCTATCCGGATGGCCGCGTCAGTGACGTCCAGCGTCGCCAGATGACCACGCCCGACGATGGCAACGTGCATGCGATCGCCATCGACGGGACCTTCGACGACTGCCAGGCCATGGTGAAGGCCCTGTTCAACGATCTGCCGCTGCGCGACCGGTTGCGCCTTTCGGGCGTGAACTCCATCAACTGGGCGCGGATCATGCCGCAGATCGTCTACTACTTCACGTCTGCAGTCGCGTTGGGCGGGCCCGCGCGCCCGGTAAGCTGCACCGTGCCGACCGGCAATGTCGGGGACATTTTCGCAGGCTTGGCCGCGCGCAGCATGGGTTTGCCCATCGAGCGTCTGGTGATCGCGACCAATGTCAACGACATCCTGGCGCGCACGCTTGAAACCGGACGCTACGAGCCGCGCACCGTCGTGCCGTCTTTTTCGCCAAGCATGGATATCCAGATCTCGTCCAATTTCGAACGCCTGCTGTTTGAACTGGCTGATCGCGACGCCGGCCGCCTTGTGGAGTTGATGCAGGCCATCGGCGCGCAGGGTGGCATGGCTCTGGAAGGTGAGGAATTGGCCCTGCTGCGTCAGTTCTTCGACGCCGGCCGCACCACCGAGGCTGAAACGCTATCGGAAATCAAGCGGATCTGGTCCGAGACGGGCCTCGTCTGCGATCCCCACACGGCCGTCGGTGTTTCGGTCGCCCGCCGGGTGGTGCGCGATCCCGAAGTGCCCATGGTCACGCTTGCGACCGCCCATCCGGCCAAGTTTCCGGCGGCCATTGCCAAGGCCATTGGGCGTGAGCCGGCGGTGCCCGAGGTCGTCCGGCAGCAGGCGCAACGCAAGGAACGCATCAACAGGCTTCCGAACGATTATTCGGCAGTCGCGGCCTTCATCTCTGCTCGTACCCGCGTCGGAGGGCTTGCATGACGACAAACATCACGACCTTGCCCAATGGGTTGCGGGTCGTCAGTCATGAAATGCCACATCTGAGCACGGTCGCTCTGGGTATCTGGGTGGGGTCCGGTGCGCGCCACGAGTCTGAGCGCGAGCATGGCATTTCTCATCTGGCCGAGCATATGGCCTTCAAGGGCACGCGGAGGCGCAGCGCCCAGCAGATCGCCGAGGAAATCGAGCAGGTCGGTGGTGAGATCAATGCCGCAACCAGCCTGGACATGACCTACTATTATTCCCGCGTCCTGCAGGATGACATCGCGGTCGCGCTCGATATCCTGGCTGACATTGTCCAGGATTCGCTCTTCGACGATGGCGAACTCGAGCGCGAGCGGGAAGTGATTCTGCAGGAAATCGCCGCGACCCGCGATAGCCCGGACGACACCGTCTATGACCTGTTCCAGGACGCCGCATTTCCCGAGCAGGCTCTGGGGCGGCCGATTCTCGGCACACCGGAGAGTGTGAAAGGCTTCTCGTCCGACGATCTGCGGCGTTTTCTGGCGCGCCGCTACAAGGCGGGCAGCATGGTCCTGTCGGCTGCCGGCAACATCCGCCATGACGATCTCGTGGCCATGGCGAACGCCCATTTCGGGAGCCTGCAGCCCGGCACTGCTGAAAATCCCCAGGATGCGCGTTACGTGGGCGGCCCCCGGCTGTCCGGCCGCAATTTCGAGCAGGCACATGTCCTCCTCGGTTTCGAAGGGGTATCATACCGCAATCCTGCCTTTTATTCGGCGCAGATCTTTTCCGGCATTCTCGGTGGAGGAATGTCGTCGAGACTGTTTCAGGAGGTTCGCGAAAAGCGCGGGCTGTGCTACTCGATTTATTCGTCGGCCTGGGGTTTGCAGGACACGGGGCTGTTGTCCGTCCATGCATCGACAACGCCCGATATCCTGCAGGACTTGGTGTCGGTCGTGCGTCACGAGTTGCTGCGTGCCGTGTCTGACGTGCCGGATGAGCGCGAGGTCCAGCGAGCCAAGGCGCAAATCAAGACCGGCATTGCCATGGGTCTGGAAAGTTCGCTCGCGCGTTCCGAGCAGATGGCACGCCAGCTCCTGGCATTCGGACGCCTGGTGCCGGCCGAGGAACTGCTTGAGCGCGTTGAACAAGTAACCGCGGTGGGTGTGCGGGATGCCGCCGCCACGATGTTGACGGGCTCCAGGGCAACGGTCGCCTTGGTGGGCATG
>JBKDZY010000584.1:0-2435 GCA_047971765.1 Hyphomicrobiaceae bacterium
GCCCGGCCCGTAGGGGATGCGCCAGATCAATGAAGAATCCTGGTGGTATTTCAATGCCCATGTAATGTTCTGCGTGCATTTGTTCCCATTATGTTCTAGGCTGATTCCATGGCAAAGATGATCACAGCAAGTCAAATGCTCGGGGAGCGCGGCGAATCTGCCGTCCGCACACGATTCTTGAGTATGCAGTTTCAGTTTGACGGTCGTTCACGACTTGAAGCTGGAATCGATGGCATTGCAGAGGTCATGATCGATGGCGAACCGCAAGCGCGAATGATTGCGGTGCAGATCAAGACGACAGAAAGCACCAAGTACACCGGCGAGACCGACAACGGATTCACCTATCTTCTGGAACCGGACGATCTTGCGTATTGGCGTGTTTCAAATCTTCCCGTGATACTTGTGCTCTACCGCATCTCTGACGAGAGCTACTACTGGAAGGATGTTTCTTCCGGCGTCGGCGAAGGCGCACGCAAGCTCAGTTTCAACAAATCTGACGATGTGCTCGACCGCAAGGCTGCGGACAAGCTTGCGGCACTTACAGTGCCCAAGCACGGCGCCGGCTACTATGTACCGCCTCTCGGCGGTGGCGAAGATGCCCTCGTCAATATGCTCCCGATTAAGCTGCCGGACGAAATTTTCGTTGCATCGACATCCTATGATGGAAAGAAGGCGACCTCTGTGTTGCTGGACACAAGTGATGCGCCCCGTTTCGACTGGGCGATCAAGGGCGGAAGCTTTTGGTCTTTCCATGATCCGAGAGACGAAGTAACGCGCGAGATTGTTGATCTTGATCAAGTCGAAGCGATTGATACGGCATCAATCGCTTTTCATGAGGACTTTCATGAGCAACATAATTTTGCGTTTCTTCTAAGAAACACATTGCAGCATCAGTTCCGCGATGAATTGCGTTGGGACAAGGTGAAAAAGCTCTTTCACTTTCTGGCCAGGGAGAAAAACACTCCCCGCACCTTCACGTATGAGTCAGCAAAAAAGAAAGCGACGACGGCCGTCGTCAATGTGGTGCAGCAAAAGGCAAATCCCGATCGGGTCGCGTTCGTTCGTCACCATGCCTTCATACCTCGGTTTGAGTGCTTTGGCGATGAATGGAGCCTGATCATTACGCCGACATATCACTTCACAACAAACGGCTTCATTCCGCACTCATATCCCGACGCGCTTTTGTCGGGAAAGAAACGGCTGGACAACAACGCATCACTGCGGGGGCAGTTGATTATGTGGCACCGGTTGCTCTCTCGTGGATCGAACAAGGTTCGGGGACTTTTTGACGAGGATGCAAGCGAAGTGCCGATTCTGGCTTTCGGCGAGCCGCCGGTTCTGGCACTGCCGACGACAGTTCCAGAAGATGCATGGGGAAAGCCCAAAAAAGCGAGTGAACAAGACGATTCTCAACAAGCGGAGCTTTGGCAAGATGCAGTTTGAGAGCAAGGTGTTTGATGAACCGCTTTTGGAATTCGGTGACAAACACAGTCACCCTGACCCGCGTTTGGGCCTTGTGGAGGCAGGTCCCCTACAGACGCATCTCGGAGAAGTAATAAAGGTCGGCGTCGTCGGTAGCGCCGCGACAATTGAACAAACCGATACATTTCTCAGCGAAGCGGCAAACGGCTTTGAAAGCCAGTCTGAGAATCTACCGAACCTTCACCCGGATTTCCCAGGTCTTCAGAACCGAAATCCATTTCGCTGCAATTTCGCAATCGTACCTGAAGCCACCTCGGCACTGTCAAAATCGGAAATCGACAGGATCATCAAAGAGCCCGATGACCGAAAGGCCGTCACGATGGCTGTCGAAGCTATCTGCCGGAATCTCCAAGCGCTTGATGATGGCGGAAGTCGCCCAGAGGTTGCGATTGTAGCTCTACCTGTAAACCTCATCGAGCGTGTATGGGTCGCGCATACGAGCGACAAAGGGACAACTGAAAAGGACGATAGCGGCGGATCAGACGCGCCAAATTTCAGAGGTCTTCTCAAGGCTCGCACTATGAACATGAATTTCCCTATCCAGATCGTCTGGGAAGACGTGATCAACGACGCCGTGAAGATCCCGAGAAAGATCAAAGAGAGCAGCGATCGGAAGATTCAGGACCGTGCTGGCCGCGCCTGGAATCTGATGACAACGCTCTATTACAAGGGCAGTGGCCGCGTACCCTGGCGTCGTCTTCCACGTGAGGGCGAATTCAAAGCCTGCTATATCGGTATTAGCTTCTACCGCGACGTGAGCGGGCAACAGCTATGGACTAGCTCCGCCCAGATGTTCGATGAACGAGGTCGCGGCTTCATTCTCAAAGGAAGAAGAGCGCAAACCGAAACGCGGGGGCGCCATCCCTACATGACCAAGCACGACGCATTTGATCTGATCCGAAATGTGCTTGGTGCCTATCGCGGTCATCACAAACATTTTCCTGCGCGTGTCA
>JBKDZY010000585.1:0-5570 GCA_047971765.1 Hyphomicrobiaceae bacterium
GGAGCCTGGTCACACCGGCAGTGGAGATTGAGCGTGGCGAGAAGCCCGGCATGTTGGCCTACGGTTGGCCAGTGTCCGTCGAGTTGATGTAGCCGCAATCGTATCCAGCGTGATGAACCAGGCCCTGTAACCAGGATGGAGCGAAGAGACAACATGGATCGCTTACCGCTTCAACAGACCGCCAATCATCGTGCCCCCGCATCAGATTTCAACCGGAGTGCTATTGGCATACATCTTGCCGCTGAGCCGCAAGGCCCGGAAAGACCCGATCCGGCATTGAAGCTGGTTGCTGCGCGCTGCCCGGCCACACCTACCTGAAGGCACTTCTACTTCGACTTCCGCCCCGGTCTGCGGGGCTGCTGGTCCGCCTTACGGGCGACCTATCAACAGTACGATCTGATATCGAGGACGCACATGGCGCAAAAATCCGAGGAAATGGCTGGGGCAGGCAGCGACACCGCAGAGAAGGACAGCCCACTCCTCGACCTAACGGACCAGGCTGTCAAGCGGCTGCTGAAGCAAGGCAAGCAGCGTGGGTATGTTACCCATGAAGAGCTGAATGCCGTTCTTCCCTCGGAAGAAGTGACCCCCGACCAGATCGAGGACACGATGGCGACGCTCAACGAGATGGGCATCTCCGTGGTCGAGCAGGACGAGGACGCAGACGACAACACCGACAGCTCGGAAGGCGGCGAGGAGGAGGAAGGCCGGTCGCTGGTTGCCAACAACAGCCTGCCGGCCAAGACCGAAACACGATCGGAACCGACCGAGCGGACCGACGATCCGGTGCGCATGTACCTGCGCGAGATGGGCTCGGTCGAGCTTCTGTCGCGCGAGGGCGAAATTGCCATCGCGAAGCGCATCGAGGCGGGGCGCGAGGCGATGATCGCCGGGTTGTGTGAGAGTCCTCTCACCTTCCAGGCCATCATCATCTGGCGTGACGAGTTGAACGAAGGCAAGATCCTCCTGCGCGACATCATCGACCTTGAGGCGACCTACGAAGGTCCGGAGGCCAAGTCTGCTCCGGTTGCCGACAACAACAGCAACGGCGCGAACGGTGCAAACGGCGCAGCCAACGGTTCGGCAAATGGCCAATCGAGCGACGGCGAAGCCAACGCCTCCGGAGAGGGTGAAGGAGACGGAGACAGCGACGACGACGACGATTTCGAGAATGCGTTGTCGCTTGCCGCCATGGAGGCGGAGCTGAAGCCGAAGGTGCTCGAAACCTTCGACAATATTGCGAACACCTACAAGAAGCTGCGGCGCCAGCACGACAAGAAGCTCGAGATGCAGGTTGCCGGCGAACAGGGCAACCGGCGCGAGCAGAAGGCCTACGACAAGCTCCGCGACGAGATCGTTTCGGACGTCAAGAGCCTGTCGCTCAATAACAATCGTATCGAGAGCCTGGTCGAGCAGCTCTACGCCATCAACAAGCGGCTGGTGAGCTTCGAGGGCCGGTTGATGCGGCTTGCCGACAGCTACGGGGTCTCTCGTCCGGACTTCATCACCGAGTACTACGGCAACGAGCTGGACCAGACGTGGCTCGACCGGCGCGAGACGTGTGGCCAGAAAGGCTGGGAACGACTCGTCAAGTCGGAGCGGCCGCAGATCGAGCGCCTGCGCGAGAACATCCACGTGCTGGCGTCCGAGACAGGTCTCGAAATCCCCGAGTTCCGCCGGATCGTGAAAGCGGTGCAGAAGGGTGAGCGCGAGGCACGCCAAGCCAAGAAGGAAATGGTGGAAGCCAACCTGCGGCTCGTCATTTCGATCGCCAAGAAGTACACCAACCGTGGCCTGCAGTTCCTGGACCTCATCCAGGAGGGCAATATCGGCCTGATGAAGGCGGTGGACAAGTTCGAATACCGGCGCGGCTACAAGTTCTCGACCTATGCGACGTGGTGGATCCGGCAGGCGATCACGCGCTCCATTGCGGACCAGGCGCGGACCATCCGCATTCCGGTGCACATGATCGAGACCATCAACAAGATCGTGCGCACCAGCCGCCAGATGCTGCACGAGATCGGCCGCGAACCAACTCCGGAAGAGCTTTCCGAAAAGCTCGCCATGCCGATCGAGAAGGTGCGCAAGGTTCTCAAGATCGCCAAGGAGCCGATCAGCCTCGAAACGCCGATCGGCGACGAAGAGGACTCACATCTCGGCGATTTCATCGAAGACAAGAACGCGCTGTTGCCGATCGACGCGACCATCCTGTCGAACCTGCGTGAAACAACCACCCGCGTGCTCGCCTCACTCACCCCGCGCGAAGAACGCGTGCTGCGCATGCGTTTCGGCATCGGCATGAATACCGATCACACGCTGGAGGAAGTCGGCCAGCAGTTCTCGGTCACGCGCGAACGTATCCGCCAGATCGAGGCCAAGGCCCTGCGCAAGCTGAAGCATCCGAGCCGCAGCCGCAAGCTGCGTTCGTTTCTGGACAGCTGATCCAACCGGAAAGGGCTGCCACGGCGGCCCTTTTCATTTGGCATCGCGGCTCTGGAATGGACCTGCACGCCTGCAGCGGATGCCGCGGGAACTGGCTCCACGTCTCACGGTCGTTTCCGACTCGCTAGAGTCTTTCGTCCCCTGCCCTTTCCCGCGCCGGCGCCGTCCCGGCCCGAGGGCGTCTGCTGTCCAAATTTGCCGACCAACCAGGTCTCGAATGCACACAAGGCCGCGTCACCGGCACGGCGTGCTTCGTATTGCAGGACGAAATAACGCCGCGTCGGCCTAACGGCTTCATGGGCACGCACCAGTTTGCCGCTGGCAAGATCGGGACCGAGCAGGCTCTCGATCGCGATTGCGACGCCCACCCCAGCCGCGGCCGCCTCCATGGCCAATCCGAGACTTTCGAAATTGCAGCCCGATTGCGCCTCGACCGATCTCATGCCGGCATGATCGAGCCAGCGCCGCCAGTCGTCGGGACGTGGGCGCGCATGCAGCAGCGGCACAGTCGCGAAGTCGACCGGCCCCTTGGCCAGCCAGGACGGCGCGCAGACCGGGACGGTCGATATGGGCAGCAGGCGGCGCGATATGGTGCCCGGCCGGGGTGCGCCATCGGATACGGCGAGAACGGCGTCATAGCGCCCGGGCAGGATGTCCAATGCGTTGGCGCTGGTATGCAGGTCCAGTTCCAGCTCCGGTTGCTGCGTGCGCAGGTCCGACCAGAGTGGCAGCAGCGCGCGGGACACGAAGAGGCCGAACGCACCCACAGACAGGCGGCGGAACCGGCGCAGCTTGAGACCGCTCACGGCAGTAGCGATGCCATCGAGCGCATCGCGAGATACGACCGCCAGGGCCTCCCCGGCGTTGGTCAGGACCAGGCCTGTCGAGCGGCGCAGGAACAGCGCGGTCTCCATCTCCGTTTCCAGCGCCCGGATGTGGCGGCTGATTGCGCCGGGCGTCACGGCCAACTCATCGGCCGCGCGTGTCATCGACAGATGCCGGGCCGCGGCTTCGAAGGCGCGGATGGCGTGCATGGGTGGGAGGCGGCGGGTGCTCATTGTATTGAGTTTAACTCAATTCAGTGGGCCTACTAGTCGTTTGACCCATCACTTTTCGCACCTGTACCTTCTTCGTGACTTTCACGGAGCTGGGACATGTCCAAATCCAATCAACTTGACGCTTTGGCGGGCCTTCTCGCGGACGCGCGGGCCAGGGGCGAACAAGTCACGGGGCTGGACCCGCAGCTCATACCGTCGACCGTCGCGGATGCCTATCGGGTCAACACCGAGGTTGCGCGGCTGCTGGGGTGGACGCCTCTGGGGTGGAAGATTGCCGCCACGACCGATGCCGTGCGCAAAAAGCTCGGCACGGACGGTCCCATCTACGGGCGCACCTTCGAGCGTTTCCGCACGGCTTCCCCTGCCCGCTTCCGGCACGCGGAGCTGCTTGATCCCCTCGTCGAATGCGAATTCTTCGTCACCCTGGAACGGGCCTTGCCGCCACGCGATCAGCCCTGGACTTACGACGAGGTGAAGGCTGCCATCGGCTCCGTCCATGCGGGCATCGAGATTGCGGAATGCCGCTTCCCCATGGCCGCACTGCCGCCACTACCCGCAATTCTCGCCGACGGCAGCGCATCGGGCCGATATGTATTCGGCGGCGCCATCGACACCTGGCAGGCCGGCCTCGCTGAGACGCCTGTCCGGCTCGAGATCGACGGCCGCGAGATCCGCCACGGCACAGGCGCCGACGTCATGGGCGACCCGTTGCGGCCGCTACACTGGCTTGCCGAAGAACGTCGCCGGTTCGGAGACGGGTTGCTGGCGGGCGAGACCATCAGTACCGGCTCGATGACCGGCATGTTGCCGATCCGCCCGGGTCAGCACGTCCTGGCCCGCTTCGGGGACACCGCAACGGTCGAGGTCACGTTCGAAGGCTGACCTCCGAACTCGCATTCCCGCATCCCTGCCCGGCAGCCCTTGCGCTCGCCATGTCACCCGCCCCTTCCGTCAACACGCCCAGGAGACAGCCTTGACCGCGACCACCCTGACCCAAGCCACCCCGCCTGCCGCAACATCACTTCGTGCGGGTTCCGCGCGCCGCTCGGAGCATGTGGCGCCGAGCTGCCGGGGCCTCAACTTCTATGCGATCGACCAGAGTGTCCGTAGTCTGCTTCCGCTCTACATGGACAAACCGCTGCTTGCGCATCTCGAACCGCACTTCGACGAACTGGGAGAACTCGGCGGGGGGCGGCTTGGCGCGCTTTCCGATCTTGCCGAACGGCGCACGCCGATCCTGCATCACCGCGATCCGTTCGGGCGCGACGAGGAATGGGTGGAATTTCATCCCGCCTACAGGGAAATGGAGGCGATCGCCTTCGGGCGCTTCGGGATGCATGCCATGAGCCACCGGGCAGGTGTCCTGGGCTGGCCGAGCGCGATGCCGCCCCTTGCCAAGCAGATGTTCCACTACCTGTTCTCGCAGGCGGAGTTCGGGCTTCTGTGTCCGGTCAACCTGACCGACAGCTCGTCCGAGCTGGTGCATCGCTTCGGCAGTGACGCGATCAAGGCGAAGTATCTGGACCGCATGTGGTCGCAGGACATGGATCAACTTCTCAAGTGCGCGCAGTTCATGACCGAGAAAACCGGAGGATCGGACCTCGGCGCGGCGGAACTGAGCGCGGTGCGCGACGGCGACCATTGGCGGCTCTACGGGGAGAAATGGTTCTGCTCGAATGTCGATGCGGAACTGGCCGTGCTGCTTGCCCGACCGGAGGGCGCACCAGCGGGCAGCAAGGGTCTCGGCCTTTTCCTGATGCCGAAAACGCTGGATACCGGCGAGCGCAACGGCTACCGGATCATGCGTCTGAAGGACAAGCTCGGCAGCAAGGGCATGGCCAGCGGCGAGATCGTTTTCGAGGGCGCGGTGGCGTATCAGCTCGGAGCGCTCGACCAGGGCCTGAAGAACATGCTGATGATGGTCAATTCGAGCCGCATTTCGCACCTGACGCGGGCGGCGGGCATGATGCGCCGCTGTCTCAACGAGGCCATGGCCGCGAGCCGCCACCGCAATGCCTTCGGCCGCGCCGTCATTGATCACCCGTTGATGCGGCGCCAGCTTCTGAAGCT
>JBKDZY010000586.1:0-4669 GCA_047971765.1 Hyphomicrobiaceae bacterium
CTGCCGGTTCGCTGGCAACCCTGATCCCGCCGTCGATCATCATGATCGTCTACGGTCTGGCCGCCAAGGTGGCATTGGGTGACCTGTTCCTTGCGGGCTTCCTTCCCGGCATGATGCTGGCCTCGCTCTATGTCGCCTACGTCCTGATCCTCTGTCAGATCAAGCCGCACTACGCACCGACCGCCTCGGAAATCCGGGCCAGGGATGGCAACCCGGACGACGTGGTCGGAATGTCGTGGAACCGCCTGCGCGCCGTTTTCGCATGTATTGCGTTGATCGCCGGCGTCATGGGCTCCATCTACGGCGGTATCGCCTCCGTCACGGAAGCCGCCGGCGTCGGCGTCCTCGGTGCGATGGGCGTTGCCTGGCTGCGCGGCTCGCTGACCTGGTCGGTGATACAGGGCGTTCTGCGCCAGACCATGATGACGGTCGGTTCCATCATCTGGCTCGTGCTTGGTGCGGTCAGCCTTGTCGGAATCTACAACATCATCGGCGGAGCCAGCTTCCTCAAGGGCGTGTTCACCGGTCTCGATGTGCATCCGATCATGGTGATCCTGCTGATGATGGGCATTCTCGTCATCCTCGGCACCTTCATGGAGTGGATCGCGATCGTCTTCATCACGGTTCCGATCTTCGCTCCGGTCGTTGTCGAATTGGCGCCGAAACTCGGCATGAGCGAGGAGTGGATTGCCGTCTGGTTCGGTGTGCTGTTCGTCATGAACATGCAGGTCTACTTCCTCTCGCCACCGTTCGGACCAGCCTGCTTCTGGATGAAGAGCGTCGCGCCGAAAGAAGTGACGTTGCAGGAGATCTTTGCCTCGGTCCTGCCGTTCATGGCGTTGCAGGTCATCGGCATCGTGCTGGTGATGGCGTTCCCGGAGATCGCCCTCTATCTGCCGAAGCTGCTCAAATAGTGAGGATACCGCGCTATGCAAGATGATGATCAGCTCGAAGTCGACCGCCAGTATGGTCCCTGGCCGTGGATCGTGGGCTTCGCCTTCGGTATCGCGATCATGGCCTTGATGTTCGGCCTCGCGACGGGCTCCCGCTGACGGAGCCGGATCGGACGGACCGTCGAGGCATGTACCACTGCCAAGACGGCACGGAAATGGAAACGGCGGGAGCACGCATGTGCCCCGCCGTTGTCTTTTGAGCCGCAGTTCCGGTTGCCCGCCGGCTCGGCGGTGAAGCGCCGGAGTTCGTGCAATCCGGAACGCGGCGCGCCGCCTCAGGCCGCTCCGGACGTGATACCTGCCAGGGCGCGCTGCAGCAATACACCCGCTCCGCCGTTCTGGCTGTCACCATGCCCACCCAGCGGATCTCGCGCCGCCAGCTTGTGCCGGATGACATCCTGGGCAAGTATCAGCCGGTCTCCCTGGTAGCTGTTGCTCTGCTCGCGCAGCCTGGCGTCGTCCCAGGTCATCACCGCCGCCGATGTCGCATTGTAGAGCGCGGACGCCGCTTCGCGCGTCTCGATTTCCCGCTCCCGGCTCCGGGCCACCGCCGCCATGTTGGCGGCCGCCTTGGCAAACCGATCCGCTACCTCCTCCTTCACGGATGGCGTCACGTTGGCATCGCTGAACAGCTCGCCGATATAGTCTTCGAGTGCCGCCAACGCATCCTCGCGGCGGGTCGCCCGGGCCACGTCGAGCGCGACGATGTTGCTCGTGCCCTCCCAGATCGAACCGAGATGCGAATCCCTCAGGACCCGCGCGTCCGACCACTCCTCGATGTAGCCGCACCCGCCCCGGACCTCCATCGCGTCGCCCGCGACCTTGCGCGCATCGCGGCACGTCCGGAACTTGATCAGCGGCGTCATGATGCGCAGCACCTTCTGCATCCGTTGATCACCCTGGTCGGCGCGCTCGAGCACGCGCGCAGTGTGGAACACCATGCTGCGCCCTTGTTCAGCCGTAACCAGCATCTTCATGATCTGCCGCTGCATCAACGGCAGCTCGATCAGCCGCTTGCCGAACGCCTCCCGGTTGCCGGCGATGAACAGCGCCTCGTTGACCGAGCGGCGCATCAGCCCCGCCGAACGCACGCCGTTGGCAAGGCGGGACATGTTGATCATGTCCGTCATCTGCTTGAAGCCCTGGCCCGCATCGCCAACCAGGTACGCAACTGCACCCTCCAGCTTGACTTCGCCGCTGGCCATGGACCGTGTGCCGAGTTTGTCCTTCAGGCGCAGGATACGGTAGGCGTTGCGCGTGCCATCCGGAAGTGTGCGCGGCAGCAGGAACAGCGAGAGCCCCTTGGTGCCACCGTCGCCGCCGTCCGGACGGGCCAGCACCATGCTGAGCGCGGCATCGGGGTTCGAGCAGAACCACTTGTCGCCGTGGAGGCGCCACTCGCCATCCTCGAAACGGGCCGTGGTGTCGATCACGCCGACATCGGACCCGGCCGCCTGCTCGGTCATGAACATGGCGCCCTGGTGCAGCGTTTCGAGGTCCTGGCTGGTCAAGCCCTCGAAGTAGCGCTCGACCAGCTCCCGGGAGCCGAACTTGACGAGCGTGCGCGTCAGGGAATCTGTCATGCTGAGCGGGCAGCACAGGCCGAATTCCGCCTGCACGAACAGATAGACAAGCGCATACTTGATGATGGGCGGCAGCTTGCGGTCGATCCCGAACACGCCCGCGCGGTGGGACATCGCGGCAAGCCCGAATTCTCCGAACGCATAGCGCTCCAGCTCGACGTAGGCCGGATGCTTGTGCACGATTTCCGAGGGTGCGCCATTGCGCGCGCGAATGCTCAGTACGGGCGGGTTCTTGTCAGCCGTCAGCGCCAGCTCTTCGAGGCGCTGGCCGACCAGTGCTCCCAGCTTGTCCAGGTTGGCCGTCGCAACGCCCTGCAGTCCCGGTTCGAGATAGATCGAGAGCAATTGCGCCATGCCGGGATCGGCGCGAAAGACATTCATGCCCGCGCTGTCCGGAATGTTTTCGTAGACCGTCGCCATCGTTCGAACGCTCCTTCCGATTTTAATTTGTCTGCCCGGAAGGTACCGAAAATGTGATTGCAGAACCAATACTGAAATGAAATAATTTGATAGTAAAATAGCTATCTAAGAAGGCTATGGCCATCACCTTTCGCCAGCTTCGCCATTTCGTCGTCCTCGCCGATGAATTGCATTTCGGCAGGGCGGCCAGGGTGTTGAATATTTCCCAGCCGCCGCTCAGCGTCAGCCTGAAGCAGCTCGAGCAGTCGCTCGGCTATGACCTGATGACCCGCTCCCGCAAGGCGGTCCGCCTGACGCCGGCCGGGGCTGTCTTCGCAGAGCAGGCACGCCGTATCCTCAATCAGTTGAATGCCGCCACCGCCATGGGGCGGGATGTGGCGCTGGGCATCGCGGGTTCCGTGTCCGTTGGCTTCGTCCCTTCGATGTTGTTCCGCGGACTCCCCGAACTGTTGAGGCGGTTCGAGCAGGTTCACCCGCAGGTTTCGTTGACCCTGTTCGAGAAGAACACCGCACACCAGATTGCCGACATCCAGCGCCACAAGGTTGATGTCGGCTTTATCCACGCCGTTCCCCTGCCGGATCATCTGGACGAGCACCGCATGGGAAACGAGGCGCTGGTGTGTTGCCTGCCGCGTGGTCATCCTCTTGCGCACAGGCGGCGGATCGAGCTTGCCCAGCTCACGCGCGAAAAGGTCATTGTCTTCTCGCGAGAGTTCGCCCCGCATTACCACGACAAGATCGTCGCCGTTCTCAAGTCCGCCGGTGTGGAACCGTTTCTCGGTTTCGATGTGCAGCACTGGTTGACGGTCGTCGCCCTGGTGTCCCAGGGGCTCGGCGTCTCGCTGGTCCCGCAGGCGCTGGTCCAGGCCGGCCTGGGTGAAGTGACATTTGTCGAGATTGCAGCGCGCTATGCCCCGCACGCCGTGTCCATCGTCTGGCACCGCCAGGCCACCAACGAGGCGACCGGCCTGTTCGTCGAGTTTGCCCGCCAGTATGGCTTGTTCGCTGGCGCCAGGACCACCTGAAGCGTTTGAGGGTCGGGACGACCTGGCACCATGTTGCGGCTTACGGGCGGGGAATTGCAGGCTGACCGCTTGGAAATGCGCTTGCCATGCGACTATGGTGCCGTCAGCCTCACACGGCAACATTCAGCCTCTTCACAGGGAAATCACAGCATGACCGACGCACCGCTTCGCGGCATCAAGGTTCTGGACGCCAGCCAGGGGATCGCGGGCCCCTACTGCGGTGCGCTTCTCGCCCGCTATGGTGCCGAAGTCTTCAAGGTCGAGCCGCCGAGCGGAGACTGGGTCCGCGCCATGGGCTCGGGCGCGGGCGGCCACTCGGCCTTGTCCGCCGTCTACAATGTCGGCAAGCGCGGCATGGTGCTCGATCTGAAACTTCCGGATGCCGTCAAGCTGTTCCTTGAAATGGCGGCTGAGTGCGATGTCGTTCTGCAGAGCAGCCGTCCGGGCGTCGCCGAGCGGATCGGCATCGGCTACGATCATGTCAAGGCGTGCAACCCCACCGTCATCTATCTGTCGGTGAGCGGCTTCGGAGACGAAGGACCCTATGCCGCGCGTCCCTGCACCGATACCGTTGGTCAGGCGTTTTCCGGCTTGATGTCGAACAACATCGGCATGGATGGCATTCCCCACAAGGTCGACATTCCCATAGTTGACGTCTTTACAGGGCTTTACGGGTTCCAGGCCGTAT
>JBKDZY010000587.1:0-2295 GCA_047971765.1 Hyphomicrobiaceae bacterium
CTAATGGAAAAAACGGTCGTCATACATGGACTGACCCGGCAGACCCCATTTTGGGGCCTGCCGTTACCTTACTTTCTTGCAGTTGTGGCAATCAGCATGTTCCCATTCATGTGGTTCAAAATCATTTGGTGGCTGTTCACAGCCCCGCTCTGGTATCTGATCTGTCGGATTATCGTCGCGATCAACCCACAAGCACACCGGGTTTTCGCGGTTGTGATGATCAAGACGTTCCCCAAGATCAAGGGCAGGCGTGGAGGCAGAAGATATGTTGGAGAGTAAATCCAAGGTTATAAGTGAGAGGGCAAGAAAGGTTCGTCCGGTCGATTTGCGGTTTTACCGCCACATGCCCTATTTGCTGGAAGTCGGGGATGACGTGGTGCGTACCCGCGGGAACGCCTTCAATCTGTCAATGCAAGTTCTTGGGCCAGATGGAGCAACAAGTAACGATATTGATTTGGTTGTTCTTCGTGAGCAGTTCGCAAAAATTCTTGATGGGCTGGATGACCGATTCTCGTTCTACGTCCATCGCCTGATGCGACCGGCGGATTTGTCGCTGGCGCGTATTCCTGGCGATGGTTTTGCATCCGATATGGATGACGCCTGGTCGCAGGAAATCAAAAGCCGTGATCTCAAGCAATTCATGGTTGTTCTGACGATTGTTCGAGGCGTCCATGCACCTCTTAAAGTGCCGTTCTTTTCGAAAGCGGCACGGCGGCTCATGGCTGATGATACACATGAACGTGTTTCCGAGCTGCGCGAAGTAGCGTCGCTTCTCGAAACAGCGCTTCCGGTGACATGCCAAAGGCTGAAGATCAGCGATGGAAGTCTGCTAGGATTTTACAGCGGCATTAACACCGGGCAGTACAGGCCAGAGTACCGAGGCCAGAAAACGTTGATTGCCGAAGATGTGGCAAACGTGTCTCCACGATTTTTCAAGGAATACATCGAGTTTGAAGATGGTTTTGACAAAACCCGCTATGGGGCGGTTCTGGTTGTCAAGCGGTATTCGAACACGACATTTCCAGGTTTTCTCGACATCTTGGATGCGCGCGATGATATGGTGATTTCGCATAGCTTCACACCGATTGAAAATCTGGATATCGCAGAGCGCGCCAAGTTGCGCATCCAGCAGATGCGGGGCTCGGAAGATGTGGCGAGAACCATTGAGGCGCAGCTTCTTGATGCTGCGGATGCAGTAGAAAGCGGATTGCTTGGCTTTGGCGATCACCAATTTTCGATCACGATATTCGCGGATACGCGTTCGGCATTGGATCAGCGAGTGGCTGAGCTGCGCGGTGCGGCATCTCAAGCAGGTATCAGGCTGATACGTGAGAGGTCATGTCTTGAAGCATCCTTCTTCGCGACACATCCCGGAAACATGGAATATTGCGCACGGTCTATGACCGTTTCCACAATTACATTCGCTGATAGCGCATCGTTTCACGCAACCGATTTGGGAACCGAGGCGTCACGGTTGCCTTGGCGCACTCCCGTGACGATCTTCGAAACGGCGCATGGAACAGCACACCGGTTCTCGTTTCACTCTCCCGGTGATCCGAAGGAAGAGCCCACAAATGGTCATACCTTAGTTCTTGGGCCGTCTGAAGGCGGCAAGACCACCACAACGTTGTTTATCGCATCACAGGTGCGCCGCGTCGGCGGCCGCCTGTTTGTCTTCGACAAGGACAATGCGATGGAAATGGGTATCACGGCCCTTGGTGGCCAATATGCGGGCATCAAAGCCGGGCAAGCGACAGGCTTGAACCCGCTCTTGTCAGAAGATGGGCCGCGTGGTGAAGCATGGCTCTTGGACTGGTTGTCATCTCTGCTCGAAAGCACCGGAGCGAATTTGACGCCCCGCCAGAGTGAGGCATTGAAAGATGCCGTGCGACAGAACTGCGCGGGACCGGATCGGCTGCGGAATTTTGAGAACTTCCGAGATTTGATAGGCGATGTAAAGGATGATCGAGATCTGGCGATGCGGATCGCGGAATGGGGACCGGACGGCCGCTATGGCTGGGTTTTCGGCCATGCAGACACGCCCCTTGTCGATTTCGCGGAAAACCCGGTTACGGCGGTCGATATGACCGAAGTACTGAAATTGGCAACGGAGCGGACGGCGGTCTTGAGCTACTTGTTTCGGCGGATCGAACTTCTGATGGAAGATAAGGTGCCTACGGTCATTTTGATCGACGAGGCCTCCGTTGTTCTTGATGATGCGTTTTTTGCGAAGCGTCTTTCCGAATGGCTGGTGACGGCGCGGAAAAAGAATGTCGTCGTTGTGATGATGACGCA
>JBKDZY010000588.1:0-7436 GCA_047971765.1 Hyphomicrobiaceae bacterium
GGGCTTGGGGTCGTGGTCATGCTGGTGGCCCGCTTCGTCAAGGCGGGCGCGGCCTGCCCGCAGTGCAACAACTCGCTGCTGTGGAAAAAGGGGCGCTTTGGCACGGGGCATGCCTCGTTCGGCGTGAAATCGGCCTGCCCCGAGTGCGGGCTTGACCTGAACACCCCCTGGACACAACCCGATGAGGGACAGGGGTTGCATCAACCTCCTGCCCCGGTGGACAAATCGTCATGAGCACCAGCCGCCCAAAGGCCTCACCCACCGTTCTCCTGGACGATGCCCGCACCATCGCCACCGAATGGCGGTTCCCGCCGGGCGGCGAAACCGGGTGGCACAAGCACGCCATGGACTTATGTCGTGGTGCCGATGACCAGCGGGACATTGTTGCTTGAGCACCCTGGCGGCACACAAAGCACCGCCGATCTCGTGACCGGCAAACCCTATGCCCGCCAGACCGGCGTCGAACACAATGTCGTCAACGCCAACGATTTCGAATTCGTGTTCATCGAGATCGAATTGAAGGTCTGAGCCACTCCGGCCATCGGGTGCCGGACCGCAGTTGCGGGCTGAGCGTTCCCACTTGAACCTGAAGCGCCATAGGCCCGGCCAGAGCGCCCTTTCCCCAGCCAGCCTCCCGCAGCGGGCAATGGCACGGATGTTGCAACTCGAGCGTGGTCACCACCGGCACAAGCATTTGCCGGTGCCACGCTGATTAAAAAGGGTTTCAATATGAAACACTTTATCTTTATCGCCATCGCCTTGGCTGTGGCTGGCTTCGTCTATGCCAACCCCGACATCGTCACCCCCACGACGTTGGGCGAGAAACTCTCTCTTATTGCAGTATTTCCCGCCGCCTACTTCCTCGGCGTCCTGCTGCTGACGGATTGAAGCCGGAGTCCGACACCATCGGCAGCCCGTGGCGACATCGCCGGCTGAGGCTGCTGATCACTCTTATGCTCACAATTCCGCCTGCCCAAGCGGGGGAGGTCCAGAGTAACATCTGGGGGGCCTTTTCTTTTTTCCAGCCTTGTGCGAAACCGTGATCCAACTTGGACGCGGACGTGGTGGAACTGGTAGACACGCCAGATTTAGGTTCTGGTGGCTTACGCCGTGGGGGTTCGAGTCCCTCCGCCCGCACCACAGCCCATCCGGCCGGGTTAACTCAGGTTATCCTGGGGAGAGACGACAGGGTTGCGAAGCCGGACGAGGCGAATTACCTCGTGCGGTTGAGCCTATTTGGCATTTGGCCGTTGATCGAAGGTGGCGAAGAGCACGATGCAGGTTTCAGTAGAGAACGCCGAGGGATTGAAGCGGACCCTCAAGGTTGTCATCGAACAGGGTGAACTTGGCGAGCGCTTTACGCAGCGCATCGGCGAGGTCAAGGACACAATCCAGCTCAAGGGGTTCCGCCGGGGCAAGGTCCCCGCAGCGCACATCCGTAAGGTGTATGGGCGCTCGCTGATGGCGGAAGTCCTCCAGAAGGCCGTGCAGGAATTGACGGAAAAAGCGATTTCGGAGCGCAATGAGCGCCCTGCGATCGAGCCCAAGGTCGACCTGCCGGAAGACCAGGATTCGATCGAGAAGGTCATGAGTGGTCAGTCCGATCTTGCCTACTCTGTTTCCTTCGAGGTTCTGCCTGACATCAAGATCACGGACCTCAAGGCGCTGGAGATCGAAAAGCCGGTCTCCGATGTGCCCGAGCAGGACAACACCGACGCCCTCAACAGCCTGGCTGAACGCAACACGGCCTACGAAGCCGAGGAGGGCCGCGAAGCGACGGACGCCGACCGCGTGACCATCGATTTCGTTGGGCGGGTCAACGGCGAGGAATTCGAGGGCGGCAAGGCCGAGGATCTGCCCCTCGTGATCGGACAGGGTGGGTTCATCCCCGGCTTCGAGGACGGGATCAAGGGCGCCAAGGCCGGTGAAGAACGCCTTGTGAAGGCTGACTTTCCCGCCGACTATCCGGTCGACACGCTGGCCGGCAAGAACGCCGAGTTCACGGTGCAGGTGAAGGAAGTCGCCAAGCCCGTCAAGCCGGAGATCAACGAAGAGTTTGCCAAGGGATTCGGCGCGGAAAGCCTGGACGACCTGAAGACCCGTGTGCGCGAGCAGATCACGCGCGACTACGAGCAGGTCTCGCGCGCCAAGATGAAGCGGGCGATGCTCGACCAGCTCGACAAGACCCACGACTTCCCGCTGCCGCCGACCCTTGTGGATGGCGAGTTCGACGGCATCTGGCGTGACCTGACCCAGCGCATGGAGCAGGCCAAGCAGACCTTTGCCGACGAAGGCAAGACCGAGGACGAGGTGCGGGCCGACTACCGCAAGATTGCAGAGCGCAGGGTTCGCCTGGGGCTGCTGCTCGGCGAGATCGGCAGCGAGGCCAAGGTCGAAGTCAGCCAGGACGAGCTGCGCAACGCGCTGTTTGCCGAGGCACGCCGCTTCCCGGGCCAGGAAAAGATGGTCTACGAGTACTTCCAGAACACGCCGGGCGCGATCGGCCAGCTGCGTGCGCCGATTTTCGAGGACAAGGTGGTCGACTACATCGCGGGCGAAGCCAAGGTCGTCGAGAAGAAGATCGAAAAGGACGAGCTGATGAAGCCGATGGACGAGGCCGAGGCGGCCAATGCCGCATCGGCCGAGCCGCCGGCCACGGAACCGTCAACGGGCGCATAAGCGGCTGATTGCCGTAGAGCTTCACGATCCGATCAGGCTTCCGGCACGTCATCATCCTTTGCCGGAAGTGCGCTGTGCGACCATAACTCCGGCGCCCCTTGATACGGCGCGGACGGGCAGGTTGCCGCGCTCCAAGCTGAACACCATATGGACGCCGTAATTCGGTCGGCAATCCGGACTACGACGCCCCCTTCAATTTGACGCCGCCTGCTCGTCGTTTCAGTTCATCGAGCTGGCCTCACATAGCCCGAGAGGACGCAACATGAACCCGATTACCAGCACATTCTGGCCTACCGTCATCGAGCAGACCTCGCGCGGCATGCAGCCCTATGACCTCCCTTCCCGCATGCTGCAGGAGCGGATCATCTTCGTCATCGGCCCCATCGAAGACGCCATGGCGACCTCGATCTGCATGCAGCTCCTGTTTCTGGAGGCGCAGAACCCGAAGAAGGAAATTGCGATGTATATCAACTCGCCAGGCGGGGTGGTGACATCGGGAATGGCCATCTACGACACCATGCAGTTCATCCGCTGCCCGATCGCGACGCTGTGCATCGGCCAGGCGGCCTCCATGGGCTCGCTGCTGCTCACCGCAGGCGAGAAGGGGATGCGATATGCCCTCCCCAACGCGCGGATCATGGTGCACCAACCCTCTGGCGGGTTCCAAGGCCAGGCGAGCGATATCGAGCGCCACGCGCAGGACATCATCAAGATGAAGCGGCGCCTCAATGAGGTGTACGTGAAGCACACGGGCAAGGACTACGAAAAGATCGAAGCGACGCTCGACCGCGATCATTTCATGACCGCGGAGGAGGCACGCGATTTCGGCCTTATCGACCGCGTGCTGGCGAGCCGTGACGAGATCAATTTCGGCGAGGGCGACGGCGCCAGCGCAACTTGATGGGAATACAGTTAAACCTGGGCGAGCCTACTTTTGTGTTGCGCGATTGCATCAATCGGGCGAGTGCGCACCACAGTCGGCTCTGCGCCAGGCACATGACAGGATGTCATGGCGGACGGCGGCTTCAAGGATGGGTCATTTTGCCTTGCGGCCGCCCCATATGCCCGTAATTGGACGCCAAATCTGCTGAAGTCGCAGAGTTGTGGCATTGGTGCGACAGTGATGCGGTCCACATGGCGCGAACTGCGACTTGCGAAAGATGGATCAACAACCGATATTGCGGTTGCGGGTTTGCCACATTTTGCAGGCAATGAGTTCAGCAGAGCCGCGCGGCTCACGCGTCCTGTTAATCCAATCTTGATCTGATAGCCGATAGCATGCTCAGATTGGCTTAAAAGGATTCCAGCGTGGTTTCCGGGCAGCACGGGAGCTGCCTTAGTCGAACAAGGGGGTGCGCTCCTGGCCGCAAGGCCAAACCCTATGCCAACTTCAGGTTGCCCGCCGAGCACACCGCTCGCCGGGCTTGAGAGATCCGGATGGCGAACGAAAAAAACACGCTGTACTGCTCGTTCTGCGGCAAGAGCCAGCATGAAGTCAGGAAACTGATAGCCGGTCCGACGGTTTTCATCTGTGATGAATGCGTCGAGCTGTGCATGGATATCATCCGCGAGGAAAACAAGAACACCCTCGTGAAATCGCGGGATGGCGTGCCGACGCCACAGGAAATCGCGACCGTTCTCGACAGCTATGTGATTGGGCAGCAACAGGCCAAGCGCGTCTTGTCGGTTGCCGTGCACAACCACTACAAGCGCCTGAACCACGCCTCCAAGAACAACGACGTCGAGCTTGCCAAGTCGAACATTCTTCTGGTTGGTCCGACTGGCTGCGGCAAGACGCTGCTTGCCCAGACCCTGGCCCGCATTCTCGATGTTCCCTTCACCATGGCCGATGCCACGACCCTGACAGAAGCTGGCTATGTGGGCGAGGACGTGGAGAATATCATTCTGAAACTGCTGCAGAACGCCGACTACAACGTCGAGCGGGCGCAGCGTGGCATCGTCTACTTCGACGAGGTCGACAAGATCAGTCTCAAGTCCGACAACCCGGCGATCACGCGGGCTGTCTCCGGCGAAGGTGTCCAGCAGGCCCTGCTGAAGATCCTGGCAGGCACGGTTGCCTCCGTGCCGCCGCAGGGTGGGCGCAAGCACCCGCAGCAGGAGTTCCTGCAGGTCGATACGACGAACATCCTGTTCATCTGCGGCGGCGCGTTCGCCGGCCTCGAGAAGATCATCTCGCGGCGCTCGCAGGGGACGTCGATCGGCTTCGGAGCGACGCTCGTCGGGCCAGACGATCGGCGCACGGGCGATATCCTGCGCGGTGTCGAACCCGAGGATCTGTTAAAATTCGGACTGATCCCGGAATTCATCGGCCGTCTGCCGGTGATCGCGACGCTGGAAGACCTTGATGAAACGGCCCTGATCCAGATCCTGACCGAGCCCAAGAACG
This sequence comes from Hyphomicrobiaceae bacterium, assembly GCA_047971765.1. GTDB lineage: Bacteria > Pseudomonadota > Alphaproteobacteria > Rhizobiales > Hyphomicrobiaceae. The sequence continues at coordinate 5,087 of JBKDZY010000588.1, forward strand.
CGCTTTCCAAGCAGTAACAGCGCCTGTTCGAGATGGAAGATGTCCAGCTCACCGTCACGCAGGACGCCTACAAGGCGATTGCTCGCAAGGCCATCGAACGCAAGACGGGCGCGCGTGGTTTGAGATCAATCATGGAAGGCATCCTTCTCGATACTATGTTTGACCTGCCCGGATTGAAAGGCGTCGAGGAAGTGGTGATCGGGCCCGAGGTCGTGGAAGGTGGCGCCAAGCCACTGCGGATCTACACCGAGCGGGTCGAGGAAAAAGGCACGTCGGCTTAACGTCCGCAACCTGCATCCGGGCTCAGTGTCAGGCTGTGCCCGGATATAGACCGAGACAGAAAGTGTTTTGTGCGTGCAGAGAGTTGTTGATGTGGCGCATTCGGCCTCTATTCGGACTTGGTGTTGACGTCGCCCATCGATACGGTCTCGGACACCTGTGGAAGAGACTGCGACGCAGCCCAGGAGACCCGCTCAAGCCAGCGGCGTCAGGATTTGGAACGTAACGTGATTGACCTTGGTGGCACAGCGGCAACTTGAACTGTGGCTGATCGTCACCAAATAAGCTCTCTGGCCCCTGTAGAACGAACCGGGTCCGTTGAACTGCGTAGCCCGATCAAAGTCATTTCCAGGCGATGAAGAGCGTTCGTAGTTTGCCTGCCGGTTCAGAAACGATGCCCACCTCCCTTGAGGGTTGGACTTTCAATGGAGGCCAACAGCCAAAAGGACGACTGTCCTGGCGGCGCGAGCGTTGAGCCCTGTCAACGCACAGCGAATGGATGGGAAGAACATGAGCGACGACACCAAAGCAAAAACGAAGGACAGGGACGGCCCCCGGAATGTCTTTCCGGTGCTGCCGCTCCGGGACATTGTGGTGTTCCCGCATATGATCGTGCCGCTGTTTGTCGGGCGCGAGAAGTCGATCAACGCGCTCGAGGAAGTGATGCGGGCCGAGAAGCAGATTCTTCTCGTGGCCCAGAAGAATGCGAGCGAGGACGATCCGGATACCGATGAAATCTATACCGTCGGCACGCTGGCGTCGGTACTGCAGCTCCTGAAGCTGCCGGACGGCACGGTCAAGGTGCTCGTCGAAGGTACCGAGCGCGCGCGTGTCACCGGCTACACGGCCAATGCGGACTACTTCGAAGCCGAGGTGGAACGTGTTGCCGAGGAGAATGGCGATGCCGATGAAGCCGAGGCCCTGGCCCGGTCGGCGGTGTCGCAGTTCGAGAGCTACGTCAAGTTGAACAAGAAGATCAGCCCGGAAGTCCTTGGGACCCTTGGGCAGATTTCCGATCAGTCGAAGCTTGCCGACACCATCGCCTCTCACCTGGTCATCAAGATCGGCGAGAAGCAGGAGATCCTCGAGATCATCAACGTCTCGGAGCGTCTCGAGCGCGTCTACACGCTGATGGAAAGCGAGATCTCGGTTCTCCAGGTCGAGAAGAAGATCCGCAAGCGCGTGCAGCGCCAGATGGAGAAGACGCAGCGCGAGTACTATCTGAATGAGCAGATGAAGGCCATCCAGAAGGAACTCGGCGACAACGACGAGCGCGACGACATTTCCGAGTTCGAGGAGAAGATCGAGCAGACCAAGCTCAGCAAGGAAGCCAAGGACAAGGCCCAGGCGGAGCTGAAGAAGCTCAAGCAGATGAGCCCGATGTCGGCGGAAGCAACGGTCGTGCGCAACTATCTCGACTGGCTGCTGTCGATCCCCTGGGGCGTCAAGGGCAAGGTCAAGAAGGACCTGAACGAGGCGCAGGATGTGCTCGACAAGGAGCACTACGGGCTCGAGAAGGTCAAGGAACGGATCATCGAGTACCTCGCGGTGCAGAACCGCACCAACAAGCTCAAGGGCCCGATCCTGTGCCTCGTCGGACCGCCAGGCGTAGGCAAGACCTCGCTCGGCAAGTCGATCGCAAATGCGACTGGCCGCGAGTTCGTGCGCATGTCGCTTGGTGGCGTCAGGGACGAGGCGGAAATCCGCGGTCACCGGCGCACCTACATCGGCTCGATGCCCGGCAAGGTCATCCAGTCCATGAAGAAGGCCAAGCGGAACAACCCGCTCTTCCTTCTGGACGAGATCGACAAGATGGGTTCGGATTTCCGTGGCGATCCGGCAGCGGCATTGCTCGAAGTGCTCGATCCGGAGCAGAACAGCTCGTTCAACGATCATTACCTGGAGGTCGACTACGACCTTTCCAACGTGATGTTCGTGACGACGGCCAATACGCTCAACATTCCACCGGCCCTGATGGACAGGATGGAGATCATTCGGCTCGCCGGCTACACGGAAGAAGAGAAGATCGAGATCGCCAAGCGACACCTCATTCCGGAAACGCGCTCGGCCC
>JBKDZY010000589.1:0-1582 GCA_047971765.1 Hyphomicrobiaceae bacterium
CCGGCGGAGAATGCGGTGGTGGTGGCGAGCGCCATCAGCACCGTGTAGCCGCCGGCACTGCCGCCAGCAATGGCGATCTTCGCGCCGTCGGCCAGGCCCTCGGATGCAAGGAAGCGAGCGCCGGCTGCGCAATCGGCGACATCGGCGATGCCCCACTTGCCGTCAAGCCGTTCTCGGTAGGTGCGGCCATAGCCGGTGGAGCCCGCGTAGTCGACATCGAGAACCGTGAAACCGCGGGACGTATAATACTGGATGCGCAGGGACAGGCCCCGGCCACAGCTTGCCGTCGGCCCGCCATGGGCGAGGATGATCGCCGGTGGGAGCGCGCCACGCGCGAGCTTGTTGGAAGAGCTGGTGGGGCGATAAAGCTGGGCGTAGGTGGTCTTGCGGTCGCCACCGCGGAAGGCGACGGTCCGGCCAACGGAAATTCCCCTGGGGTCGAGATCCAGATCGGATGCCGTCCGAAGAATGACTGGGGATCTGCGCCGGTCGGTGACCGCAACCAGGGCCGAAGCGGTCTTGTCGCGGCTGATGCCGGCGGCAACACCACCGTCGTAGTGCGCGATGGCGCCGAGCGAGGCGACGGGAACCGTCTTCAGTTCCAATGCCGGGCGGCCCTTGTGCAGGTTCGTGATGTGCAGAAGCGCGGCCTCGCCGTCATCGTCGGCACTGATGATGGTGTGATCTGGTCCGGCCACGACAAATGTCCTGGAGCCGAGCTGCCACATGGGTTGACCGAGTTCACTCTTCAGGCGCGTGATGGCACGGGCGACCTTGCCATCCCACTTGTGAAGATTGCCGAAACCGTTGCTGTCGGCGAGGTAGAGCAGGTTGGTTTCATCCAGCCAGGCCGGCTGCATCGCGGCCACGCCCTTTCCGCCGGCAATGGCCCTGGGGCGGCCAACGGTTCCATCGGCGCGGACGGGGGCGACATAGAGGCGGGCCTCATCCCAGGGCATTCCGGGAAGGTCCCAGGCAATGAACGCCAGTTGTCTGCCGTCGGGCGAGAGGCGGGGGAACGCATAGAAGTCGCGTCCGGTGGCGAGTTCGGTGATGCGGCCTCGATCATCGGGCGTGAGGCCGACGGCTGCGATCAGGTTCTGGGGCTGTACGTGCCCCGGCGAGGCGGGGTGGCGTTCACAGACGGCGACCAGCCGCTGGCGGTGACCGTCCAGCGTCATGTCAGCGAAGCGCAAGTCAGGTGCATCGGTGACGCGGATGGGTTTGCGTCGGCGGCTGGACACTGGGATCTGCCAGATGTCCTGGTCCTCGGCGTTGACGAAATAGACCGTGTCGCCAGCGGGAAGGAATTCGCCGCCACCGTATTCATGGACGCGGGAGCGGGCGGAATAGGGTTTGGGAAGCACATCCTCGGCTGGCTTGCCGGGGATGGCGCGGACGATGACCTGACGGCCTTTTTCGCTCGGTCGGCTTTCGGTCCAATAGACATGAGCGCCGTCGCCAAGGCTGCTGCCAAAGCGCCGGGCCCCGCGGGTCAGATCCCGCGCCGAGATGGGGGAAGTCCAGGTTCCTGGTGTGGCGGAAATATCTTTCGATTGGGTCTTCTTTTTCGCCACAGTCT
>JBKDZY010000590.1:0-1966 GCA_047971765.1 Hyphomicrobiaceae bacterium
CATTCTGACCGACTTCGGCGAACAGGGCATCGAAAAACGCCTCGGCCGTCTCTCCGTTATGGAGGGTGACGGTCTCGGGGCGGTCGGGTGTCGCCAGCGCCACCAGCATCTGATGGGTGTCGCGTGGTTGCCGGTAACGCGCTACTGCGAAGTCGAAGCGAGTCGCCTGCGACGAGGACAAAAGGAAGCGGCGCATGTCATGGACGGCGCCGTTTTCGTCGATCAGCAGCAGTGACTGGTAGTAGCCCGAAGCATTGGTGATCTGTCCCCGAAGCGAGGCCCCGCGCGCCAATTGTTGCGTTTCCAGCTGGATACCAAGGGGATAGACCGGATAGCGCTGGTCGCGGCGCACGAAGGCCACGGCGGGGCATTGGCGCGAATCCAGCAGCACTGCCTCGCGCGCGACTTCGCCATCGATCCCCGAGGTCAGATCATCCATCAGCGCGGTGATATTGCGGTCGCTGTCCGAGACGACATTCAACTGCAATTCGCCCCCGCCGCGCGTCATCGGAAGCGCCAGCATGCAGGGTTCTGTCAGCCGGCCTCGAATACGCTCGATCAGGTCGAGCATGCGCGGATCCGGCGCCTCGGCTTCGGCCGTGGCTTGGATGGGCAGGGGATCGGGTGCGGTCTCGGGTTCGGCACCGCTGCCCGGCACTTCGCCGCCAGTTCCGGGCGGAGGAGCAGCGGTATTGGGCGCCAGTTCCGGTATGACAGAGGAAGTGATCGTCTCGGAAGGTGTGCTTTGCCGCGGGGCGGTGTCGGGGCTGGCCGGCGTTTCGGTCGTGACCTGCGGAGTCTCGGGGACCGGTGCCGGGGTCAGCGGCATGATTTCGATCCGGGCCAGCGGGGTGGGCGGTTCTACTGCCAGGAAATCGAAGCTTGGCTGCCAGATCAGATAGCCCAGCACCGCCGCATGCAGCGCCACCGACAGGCCCGATGCCTGCGCCCATTTCCAGCCGTCACGGGTTTCGCCGATCATGGCGTCCCCCGGCTGTTCAGCGTCACCAGCCGCAATTCGTAATCCACGAGAACCGGATTTTGCAGCGCATCGACAAGCAGTTGCGCCGGGGCCTCGCGGTCGATCATCACATGGAGCACCTGACCGGCACCCTCTGGCATGGCCGCCGGCAGCAATTCGGGCGAAACCTCCTTGCCGTCCAGCAGCCAGTCGCCATCGGCTTCGATCACGAGAATGGGCTGGGGAAGCTGTTCAAGCGGCAGGTCTTCGGTCTCTGATAGTGTCATGCCGGGATCGGGCCGGGTGGTCTGGCCGACGATCATGAAGAAGAACAGCAGCAGCAGCACGATGTTCACGATCGACAGCGAAGTGTCGATATGGGCGCGCTCGGCGCGGCGGGGGGGCAGGTTCAGTGCCATGGCTAAAGCCCCCCGCCCGTGACCTGAACCGAGGTAATCCCATGCGCGGCCAGTGTTTGCAGGACGGTGACCAGTCGTTGCACCGGCACGTCGCGGCGCAGGATCAGCAGCACGTCAGCCGTGCCCTGTGCCAGCAATGCCTCGGCCAGGGTGGGCAGGCGCTCGACCTCGAAACGCTGGCCGCGTGCCAGAACCGTGCCGCTTGCGTCCAGCGTCCAGACGGCAGTGCTGCGGATATCGGTGGTCTGGCCCGGCTCGACCTCGGGTTCGGCGGGGGTTGTCTCACCACCACCAAGCGCGCCGATTTGCAAATCCAGCATCGAATAGGGGGCGATATTCGCCGAAAGCATGAAGAAGATCAGAAGCTGGAACATCACGTCCGCCAGCGGCGTCATCGAGAAACGATAACGCCGGTTGCGGCGGGGCAGAACCAGCCCCTGACGCTTCTGCTGGGCCGGGGCCTGCATGGATCAGCCGCGAGTCTGGCCAACGCGGCCGTGGATCGCCGCCGTGATCACCATCTCGATGGTCTGGCGTTCGTCATCGATCCGGCCTTCCAGCCATGCGGCGACGAAATAAGCGACCA
>JBKDZY010000591.1:0-2632 GCA_047971765.1 Hyphomicrobiaceae bacterium
CCCCGGTCATGGGTCTGCCATGACTGGGCGGGCCGGTCGTGATGACCGTCGAAGGGGCCGTTATAGAGGCGCTTGGGCTCGAGAAAGATGACCGGATCAGGGCACTCGATGGCCGAGATCAGCAGCCCCTTGGCGTCATAGGGGTTGGAGGGCACGATGGTCTTGAGGCCGCTGACGTGGGTGAACAAGGCCTCTGGGCTCTGGCTGTGCGTCTGGCCGCCGAAGATGCCGCCACCGGTCGGCATGCGGATGACAAGGGAACACGTAAAGTCTCCGGCCGAGCGATGCCGGATGCGGGCGGCTTCCGAGACGATCTGGTCATAGGCCGGGTACATGTAGTCCGCGAACTGGATCTCGACGCACGGCTTCAAGCCGTATGCCGCCATGCCTATGGCCGTGCCGACGATGCCGGATTCGCTGATGGGCGTATCGAAGCACCGCTGACGCCCGTACTTCTTCTGGAGGCCTGCGGTACAGCGGAAGACGCCGCCGAAATAGCCCACGTCCTCGCCGAACACGACCACCGTCTGGTCGCGGCCCATGGCGATGTCATGACCGCTGCGGATGGCCTCGATCATGGTCATGCGTGCCATGTCTCAATACCCCGCTTCCTGACGCTGACGGATGAGATGGGGTGGCATCTCGGCGTAGACATCCTCGAACATGTCGCGCGGCGACGGGGCGTTTCCGGATGCGAGCGTGCCGATCGCCTCCGCCTCCTTCTGGGCGGTGATGACCTCGTCGAGCGCTTCCGCCTCGGCCTGCCGGTGGCGTTCCTCGGACCACACGCCCTTCTGGATGAGATGGGCCTTCAGGCGCAGAACCGGATCGCCCAGAGGCCAGGCATCCCCCTCCTCCTTCGGGCGGTAGGCCGATGGATCGTCGGACGTGGAGTGGCTGCCGGCGCGATAGGTGACGTATTCGATCAAGGTCGGACCGAGATTGCGGCGTGCGCGTTCGGCGGCCCATTTGGCGACCGCATGGACGGCCAGATAATCATTTCCATCGACGCGCAGTGCCGGGATGCCGAAGCCGTGACCACGCGCGGCGAAGGTGCCGGAACCGCCCCGCGCAATGCCCTGGAACGTCGAGATCGCCCACTGATTGTTGACGATATTGAGCACGACCGGGGCCTTGTAGGTGGATGCGAAGACGAGTGCTGCGTGGAAATCATTCTCGGCGGTGGAACCGTCCCCGATCCAGCCGGCTGCGATGCGGGTATCGCCCGAGATGGCCGATGCCATGGCCCAGCCCACGGACTGCACGAACTGTGTCCCGAGATTTCCCGAGATGGAGAAAAACCCATGGTCCTTCGATGAATACATGATGGGAAGCTGGCGTCCGTGCAGCGGGTCCCCATCGTTTGAGAAGATCTGGTTCATCATCTTGACCAGGGGATAGCCGTTGGCGATCAAGAGACCCGCCTGGCGGTAGGTGGGGAAGTTCATGTCTCCCTGTTCGAGCGCACGCCGGAACGCCGTACTGATCGCCTCCTCGCCGAGCTGCTGCATGTAGAACGAGGTCTTGCCCTGACGCTGGGCCATCAACATGCGGGCATCGAACGCCCGCAGCAGCATCATGTGGCGCAAACCGTCCTTGACCTCGTCGTCCGACAACAGCCCCGCCCAGGGCCCAACCGCCTCGCCATTGCGATTGAGAATGCGAATGATGGTGAAAGCCAGATCCCGCATGTTTTCCGGATCTTCGGTGACGTCTGGGCGCCTGACAGTGCCAGCCCGCGGGATCTCGACGTTGCTGACGTCTGGCTTGCTGCCGGGGCGAAATTCCGGCTCCGGAACATGAAGCTCGAGAGGTTCATGATTGGGCATGCTCCAATGTCTCCCGAATTATTGCCGGCCAATGATCGGCGTCCTCGACTGCGGCGGTGATGGCAATAATGGCATCTTCCGCACATATGGGAACAGCAATCGTTTTGTGCAGGATATCAGCGTTCGCCAGCACCCGGCTACGCGCCATGGTGGCGATGTGAAAAGCGGCAGACGCACGGCCGCGACGACCGGACACCGCGTCCGGTCAACCGCACCCGGTTGTGGCAATGCAGCCGGCGCGGCTCACTCGTGGCTTGCGGCGGCGGCGCGCTGATCCGGCGCCGGGGCCTTGCTGCGCCCTGCGAGACGGCGGCTCAGGACGTAGAAGACCGGCGTGAACACCAGGCCGAACAGCGTGACGCCGATCATGCCCGAGAACACGGCCGTGCCCAGTGTCTGGCGCAGCTCCGCACCGGCGCCGGTTGCCCAGACCAGCGGCACGACGCCCAGAATGAAGGCGAGCGATGTCATGATGATGGGACGCAGGCGCAGGCGTGCGGCCTCGACCGCCGCTTCCATGCGGCCCTTGCCCTGATCTTCGAGTTGCTTGGCAAACTCTACGATCAGGATGGCGTTCTTGGCTGCCAGACCTATGAGGACGATAAAGCCGACCTGGGTGAGGATATTATTGTCCTGTCCGCGCAGGATGACGCCGGTTATCGAGGCGATCAGACACATTGGCACGATCAGGATCACCGCAAGGGGCAGCGTCAGGCTCTCATACTGTGCGGCAAGGACCAGGAACACGAAGACGACAGCCAGCGCGAACACGAAAATGGCGGTGTCACCAGCACGAAGCTGCT
>JBKDZY010000592.1:0-2545 GCA_047971765.1 Hyphomicrobiaceae bacterium
TTCCCGGCTCCGCTCGGCTTGACGAATGCATTTGATTCGCCGTTCGTCGGCAGCTTCGATGCGGACCCGGGCATTCCCGGCAACCAGCTGTGGCAGGAACGAAAGGTCAGCTTCAGCGAACTGACCGGCCGCGGCGTCATCGACTACAAGATCACCGAGGACAATCTCCTCTACGCGTCCTATTCGCGCGGCTCCAAGTCGGGCGGCATCAACCCGCCGCTGCAGCCGATCTTCCAGGTGAACGACACCTTCAAGCCGGAATTCATCGATGCATTCGAAATCGGTTCCAAGAACCGTTTCGCCGATGGCGCCGTGCAATTGAACGCCACCTTCTTCTACTATAAATACAAGGACCTGCAGCTCAGCCGCATCGTTGCCCGCACGTCGGTCAACGACAATGTCGACGCCAACATCTGGGGTGTGGAAGTCGAAAGCATCCTGCGTCCGGTGCCGCCGCTCACCATCAACGTCAGCGCGTCCTACCTGAACACGGAAGTGGCGAAGACGACATATCTCTCCGATCCGTTCGATCCTTCGGGCGGCCGGCCCGACGCAGTGATCGTGAAGGACCTGGGCAATGCTTCCAACTGCGCCGTCATTCCAACGGGTGCCGGCGGTGCTGCGCTGACCAACGGCTTCGTCACGCAGGTGAACGCAGCCCTTGGCCTTCGCGGCCCGGTCGCCTTCCCGGATGGCAGCGGCATCAATGGCGCAACCGGTGCCTTCGGTCTGTGCGACGTGCTGGCTGCCAGTGCATCGGCGCCCGGTTCCGGCGTTGCCGTTGTCAGCCCCGGTGTCGAACAGAACATCAAGGGCAACAAGCTGCCGCAGGCACCGGACTTCAAGGTGTCGGCCGGCATTCAGTGGGAACATGGCTTCGAAAACGGCATGTCGATCGTGCCGCGCCTCGACATGGCCTTCACGGGCGAAAGCTATGGCGCCGTCTTCAACGATACCCGCACGCATATGCCGTCCTACATGGTGGTGAATGCGCAGGTGCAGCTGAACGGGCAGGATGATCGCTGGTATGCCCGTGCCTATGTGCAGAACCTCACCAACAACAATGCAGTGACAGGCCTCTATTCGACCGACCAGTCGTCGGGGAATTTCACCAACATCTTCACGATGGAGCCGCGCCGCTACGGTATTGCCGCCGGCTTCCGTTTCTGACAGGAGGGTTTGAAACAGTCATCCCGGGGAGGGGAGGCCTGGTGGTCAAGCCGCGACCGCCAGCGTTGGGGAGGGACGCGAAAGCGTTCCTCCCCCATGCGTTTCGAGAGAGACCCATGGCTGACATGTGGGGCAGGGAAGGGCCGCGCGGACGACAGCCGCGACACACCGCTCCATCTCCTTGTTTTTCCGCATGTGTTTTCGACTCAGGTGATTCCACCTGGTCGAAACGTGCTCTAGTCGTGCTGCGAGATCAGCTTGGCAACGCGCGCTTGCCAGTTCTCCGAAAGAGCGGGCACGTCGCCGAGCCGGCGCAGATCGTCGGGACAGGTCCTGGCCAGCCCGCCAATGATCAGTGCAAAGACGCGGACGACGGTCCATTGGGGAAACGGCCTGTCGACCAGGGCCAGATCATCGCCTTCCCGTAGCCTGCCTGGTTCCAGAACCCGGTAATACCAGCCCGAATTTCCGCTCGCGATGACGCGCTCCATCGCGTCCTTGTTCGCAAAGCGGTGATTGAGCTTCCAGCAGGGCTGACGCGCCTGGCTGACTTCGACCAGCGCGGTTCCCAGGCGCAACCTGTCCCCAAGGCAGATGTCATTCTCGGTCATGCCCGCGGTTGAAACATTCTCTCCGAAAGCGCCCGGCCGATCGAGCAGAGCATGGGCGCCAAGTGCGTCACGCCAGAAGGGATAATGATCCGCCGGATAGTGATGGACGGCCTTGTCCAGCCCGCCATGATGAACGCGGTCCGCCTGTTCGTCTCCAGCCAGCCCCAACGGGCCAACCGCGACGAAGCCTTCGATTGGCAACTTGCCGATTGCGCTTGCTTCATCGCCCCGGAACGGGCGCGCCTTGCCAGTCAGCACGGCATCGATCCGTGTCTTCATGCCGCTTCCTGCTCGATGCAGAACATGCCGCTGTCCGTTTCGCTCAATGCGACATCGAGCAGGGCGCAGCGCATCCCGGCAGAGCGGCTTTTGCCAAAATGGCGACAATCGCGGCACAATCCGAACGGTCGCCCGCCATTTGCCGCAAGCTCGGCCAGCAGCATGGTCCTGACCAGCATGTTGAACTGCTGGCGTTCCGCTGGTGTCAGGCGGGACAGCATCCGTCCCGCAAGGCCGGGCGGCGGCGCCTGCAGAAGCGCTTGCCCCTTTGCCGTCAGTTCAAGGCGTGCCACCCGCAGATCGTCCGGGTCACCCTTCTTGCAAAGCAGGCCCTTCTTTTCCAGCGTCGCCACCGTCTGGGACACGCTGCCCTTGGTTTGCCCCAGCCATGCCGTCAGGGCCTTTGGCGTGCGCGAAAAGCGATTGGCGACCTGCAGGAAGGCCAGGGCCTGCCACTGGACTGGCTGCAACCCCCGGTCATAGCC
>JBKDZY010000593.1:0-3217 GCA_047971765.1 Hyphomicrobiaceae bacterium
AATTGAAGGAACGAACCATGGCTGTGGCCATCACCGCCTCTCGCACGGAAATCGCCAAAGACATCCTTCGCACACTCATCAGCTTTGACACCGTCAGCGCCAAGCCGAACCTGCCACTGGCGGAATGGGTTCGTGACTACCTGACGAGCCACGGCGTCGAAGTGCACATGCTGCCGGCCGAGGACGGAATCCACGCCAATCTGTTCGCCACCATCGGCCCCCAGGGCGCCAGCGGCATCGGCCTGTCCGGCCACATGGATGTCGTGCCGGTCACGGGGCAACCCTGGGACACCGATCCGTTCGAAATGGTGGAGCGCGACGGACGCCTCTACGGCCGCGGAACCTGTGACATGAAGGGCTACCTCGCCTGTGTGCTGGCGATGGTCCCGGAGTTCAAGGCTCGCGCGCTTGCGACACCGATCCACATCGTTTTCTCCTACGACGAGGAAGTCGGCTGCACCGGCGTCAAACCCATGATTGCCGAGTTTGGCGGAAAACTGCCCAAGCCGCGGATCGTGGTCGTCGGCGAACCGACCAACATGACCGTCGTCGACGCCCACAAGGGTGGCTCCCGCTTCATCACCGAAGTGATCGGCAAGGATGCCCACTCCTCCAAGCCGCAGCTGGGCGTCGGCGCCATCCGCATTGCCGGCGAATTGATCCACGAGCTCGGCCGCATCGAGGCACGCTACAAGGCCGAGCACCCCAATCCGCGGTTTGATCCGCCCTACGCCTCGATCACCGTCAGCAGCATCGAAGGCGGCATCGCCCACAACATCCTGCCCCCGCTTTGCAGGTTCCGATGGGGCGTGCGCACCCTTCCGGGCATCACCGCCGACAATATCGCGGCCGAGCTTCAGGCCTACGCCGAGCGCGAGTTGCTGCCCGCCATGCGCGCCATTTCGCCGGAATGCGACATCATCACCAGACGGGTGAGCCTCCTGCCCGCGTTCTCGTCCGGCGAAGGGTCGGAGGCGACGTCCGTGGCCCTCAAGCTTGCCGGCCAGAATGAGACCTTCGCCGTCTCCTACGGAACCGAGGCGAGCCATTTCGAAGCCAGTGGATCCTCCACCGTTGTCATCGGCCCTGGCTCGATCGACCAGGCCCACAAGCCGAACGAGTACGTCGAGATCGTCGAGCTGGAAAAATGCGTGAACTTCCTGGAGAAGGTCGCGGATTGGGCCAAGACGACCCCACTTCCCTCGAACTGACCGCACGACATCAGCGGTGGCGGCAGCCAGTTCTCACGACTTGGGCTTCGTCGCCACCGCGCAGTGCATGGCATGGGCCTGGAAGAGGCCCGTGTCAGCCTCTGCAGCCTGCCGCAACGCAATCCATCGCGTCCGCTCCCGCGCATCGAGTTGCGCCAGCACATGGTCCTCGCGGTAACGCCAGATCGTTCCGTCGGGACGATCCAGCGTGACAAGCTGCGGAAAGACCTTGAGATCCCGGAGGCCGGCCTGCCTGAGCCGCCGGTAGAGGGACTTGTCCGCAACGCCACCCGACGCCACCGACTGCGGAGACGTTTCTGCCCGCTCCCTCAATGACGGATCGAGATCCAGGCTCCACCATTGCCCCATATCGATGGCCCGGACGACAATGCCGATCCGGCCGCCCGGCTTCGCGACACGCACCATCTCCGCAATGGCCTTGTCGGCATCGCATTCTTCCAGCACGGTGACGGACAGCACGCAGTCGAAGGCGGCATCCGGAAAGGGCAACGCCTCGGCGCTGCCGATGTGGAACCGGATCTGCCTCCCGACACCTTCCGCCGCCGCGAGGTGTGCCGCCTCACCCATCAGGTAGCCATTCACGTCGACCGCATCAATCGCGCTCCCCACCCCGAGACGTGCCGCCAGTAGCCGTGACAGGACACCTGACCCGCACCCCACATCGAGAATACGCGCACCGGCCCTGGCGTCGGCGTTCTCTGCGAGCGTCGCAAGCAGGGAGCGATAGCTCGGCGTGCGGGCACGGTCTTCCAGTGCCGCGACCCCGCCGACATGGGCGCCGCCAATGCGAATGACTGTGAAATGTTCCGCCAGCAGCGCCTCCACCGGATCCCACTGCGAGGCGGCGAGAAAGAATGGCGACAGGACGAGCGCGGGCCCCCGGCCACTGATCCGGTACGACAGCCCGGCATGTGTTCCCGACGCAGCTTCACCTTGCCGGCCGGGAACGGGCAGCGGGATCGCGGCAAGAAAACCGGACATGACGTCCACGACCTCTGCCGTTCGCTCCCTGGCGATGTCGGACCAGCCGGTCGTCTGATAGCCCTTGAAGACGTGCCCTCGCGCGCCGGGGAGCGCCGCCATGGCCCGCGTGGCAACCTCCACCGGATTGCCCTGGTCGCCACCAGCGATCATCACGCGCTTCGCGAGAGCCTGGAACGGCGATGGATCAAGCCGGGTGGGAACCAGCAGCACCACCCCTCCGAGGCGCTCCGGAGCCGCCCGCGCCAGCCCTGCAACATCAAGTGGCATCTGGGTGGCGAAATGCGCCGCCTCGACGCCCAGATGATCCAGCAGAGCCATGAGACGCGCGTCTTTGGTCAGGGCATCACGTTCCGTCAAAAGCCGACCTCCACCCAGGATCCTTCGTCGGCGACATGGTTGAACGCCCGTGCCATGAATGCAACCCGCCGCCACAATTCCACATCGAAAATCACCGCGCCTTGAATTGGCCGCCTTGAACCCGATGATGACATCCGGCAGAAATTCGGGGCGCGCTGTGGATCGCGGGGATGTTCCCCGCCAGGGGATGGTCTGCCGGCAGCCTCCTGTGGCATGTGAGCGCCAAGAGAAGGTTGTACTGCGTGCAGCGTGGCCGATGGCCATCTCGTCGTGCAAACCTTGAAGGTTGATGCCCACCGGGGGAGGCATCCTTGCACGAGAGAAGACAAATCTGGTTCTGGCTTGCGGCACTGGCCGCATTCGTCCTGATCGTCGCCGTTCTGCGGCAGGTCATGCTGCCGTTCGTGGCCGGCGCGGTGGTCGCCTATTTCCTCAACCCGCTCGCCGACAGGCTGGAAAAGATCGGGCTGGGGCGCACATTGGCCACCGTCATCATCCTGGGATTGGCCGCCGTCGCGGTCACAACCCTGGTATTTCTCGTTGCCCCATTGGCCGCCGGCCAGCTCAGCCAGTTCGCGCAGACGTTGCCGGGCGACCTGCAGCGGGCGCAGGATTCCATCGAAAAATGGGCTGCCGCCCAGCTC
>JBKDZY010000594.1:0-1549 GCA_047971765.1 Hyphomicrobiaceae bacterium
CTGCGCAAACTGGCCTGACCGGGAAGGATATCCACATGAAAGACGCAACACAGATCACCCGTATCAGACACTACATCGGCGGAGAGGTCGTTCTGCCCGAAGGCGAAGCCACTCAGGCCGTCTACTGCCCGGCCACCGGCGAACAGTCCGGGGACGTGGTGCTGGCGACCGTCAAGACCGTCGATCAGGCCGTGGCCGCCGCCAAGGCCTCATTCCCGGCCTGGCAGGACATGCCTCCGATCCGCCGCGCCCGCCAGATGAACGAATTCCTGCGCCTCGTGCGCGAGAACAAGGACAAGCTGGCCCGCGCCATCACGATGGAGCACGGCAAGGTCTTCACCGACGCCCAGGGCGAGGTCGAGCGCGGCATCGACATCATCGAATTCGCCTGCGGTATCCCGCAGCTGCTGAAGGGCGATTATACCGAACAGGTCTCGACCGGGATCGACAACTGGACCACCCGTCAGGCGCTTGGCGTGGTTGCGGGCATCACGCCCTTCAACTTCCCCGTTATGGTGCCGATGTGGATGTTCCCGGTCGCGATCGCGGCGGGCAACACCTTCATCCTGAAGCCCTCGCCGACCGATCCCACGGCCTCGCTGATCTATGCCGACCTGATGAAACAGGCCGGGTTCCCGGACGGCGTCTTCAATGTGGTGCAGGGCGACAAGGTCGCCGTGGACGCGCTGATTGAACATGAGGACGTCAAGGCCGTGTCCTTCGTCGGCTCGACCCCGATCGCCAACTACATCTACGAGACCGGCGCGCGGCACGGCAAACGCGTGCAGGCCTTGGGCGGCGCGAAGAACCACATGCTGGTCATGCCCGACGCCGACATGGAAAAGACCGCCGACGCGCTGATCGGTGCCGCCTTCGGCTCGGCCGGGGAACGCTGCATGGCAATCTCCGTCGCCCTGCTGGTTGGCGACGCGGCAGACCGGCTGGTTCCGGTTTTGAAGGAGCGGGCCGAGGCGCTGAAGATCAAGAACGGTCTAGAGCTGGACGCCGAGATGGGGCCGATCGTCACCGCCGCAGCGCGCGATCGGATCGCGGGCTACATCGACGCCGGTGTGGCTGAAGGCGCGGATTTGCTGGTCGACGGCCGGGGCTATTCCGTCGACGGTCATGAAAACGGCTTCTGGCTGGGTGGCACCCTGTTTGACAATGTCACCCCGGAGATGAAGATCTACCGGGAGGAGATCTTTGGCCCGGTACTGGCCTGTGTCCGCGTCTCGACCTTTGCCGAAGGGCTGCAACTCATCAACGACCACGAATTTGGCAACGGCGTGTCGCTGTTCACCCGTGACGGCAACGTTGCCCGCGAATTTGGCCGCCAGGTCCAGGTCGGCATGGTTGGTGTGAACGTGCCGATCCCGGTGCCGATGGCCTGGCACGGCTTTGACGGCTGGAAGAAGAGCCTGTTTGGAGACATGCACGCCTACGGCGAAGAGGGTGTCCGCTTCTACACCAAGCAGAAGTCAATCATGCAGCGGTGGCCCGAAAGCATCGAAAAGGGTGCCGAATTCGTGATGCCCACGGCAAAGTAACA
>JBKDZY010000595.1:0-2947 GCA_047971765.1 Hyphomicrobiaceae bacterium
ATGGCCATTCATGGCATCGACCAGATCCGGGGTGGCTGCTTCGACGCGATCGAGCGGCAGCCGCAACCCGGCCTGCCCATCGAATTTACCTGGGGCAATACCAAGGATTTCTGGCAGCAGGAACAGGGCATTCTCGCCTATCTGATCCTGTACGGCGCCTCTGGCGAGGCCCGATTCCTGGCCCTGGCCCGGGAGATGGCGGCGTTCTGGAATGCGTTCTTCATCGATCACGACAATCGCAGCGTCTTTTTCCGAACCAGTGATGACGGCAGGCCGATCATCGAAGGGGCCTACGGCCAGAAGGGTGGCCATTCCATCGCGGGTTATCACGCTTTCGAACTGAATTATCTGGCGCATCTCTATACCCGCTCGTTCGTGCGTCCGGTGATGGGCAAGGGCGGCAACGACGCCAATTTCTGCCTGTTCTTCTGGCCGGAGCCGAAGGCCGGCCGCACCACGGTCAATGTGCTCCCCGACTTCTATGCGCCCGACACCATCGAGATCGCAGGCATTACGGTGAACGGGATACCGCGACCGAGTTTCTCGCCAAACAACTTCCAGATCGAACTCGACCGGGAGGAACTCGGCTCACCCGTGGTGGTGGAATTTCGCCCAAAAAAAGGGGGAGCGAGGTGATGAGCGTCAAGCTGCTGTCCGGCAAAAAAATCGCGGTCCTGGTGGAGAGCCAGTACATCCCGGGGGAAATCGAAGCCTATCGCTACGGTTTCGGGACTCTGGAAGCGGAAGTGCACTTCATGTCGCGCCTGTGGGGCAACAATCGCCTGACCTTCGTCAGCGAAATGGAGCAGTCCGGACATACCCTGCTGACGCTCGATGTCGATATCGACCTGGAAAAGGTCGATATCGACGACTACGCCGCCGTCATCATGGTGGCCAATTACCCCAGTGTCCGCCTGCGTTATTTCGAGCCTCCGGCGGAACGGCCGGTCACGCCGGACATGGTCCGCTCGGCTCCGGCGGTTCAGTTCTTCGCCCGCGCCATGCGGAACCCCCGCATCGTCAAGGGTGCGTTGTGCCATGGCCTGTGGATTCTCACGCCCAATCCGGAATTGCTGAAGGGGCGCAAGGTGATCTGCCACGAGGTGGTGCTGGCGGATGTGCTGAATTGCGGCGCGATCTATGTGCCGCAAGACGCGCAAAACGAAGGGGTGGTGCTCGATGACGACCTGGTGACCGGACACGACTGGCATGACGTGCAGTCGTTCATCCAGGTGATCGCTCATCAGATTTTAACGCGAAGGGTTTGAGCATGGATGACTCACCAGGCATTGGGCGCTCTACGCGTAATCGTTCAGTTCCCCCTTGCTCCACCGAGAGGGTGTAGCGGAACGCGGGCCACGGTGCCACGGCCGGTGACCCGACGACAAAAGGTGAACAGCATGACCCAGAAGACGGGACACCAGAAACTGCTGGAACAGCTCAGGGCCGATGGCATTCGCCATATGTTCGGCAATCCCGGCAGCAGTGAGGAAGGATTGCTGGATGCGATGACTCGTTTCCCGGAGCTCGATTACCTGTTGGGCTTGCAGGAAGCGGCGGTGGTTGGCATCGCCGACGGTTATGCCCAGGCCACGCAACGGCCGGCGGTGGTACAACTGCATTGCAGCGTCGGTCTGGGTAACGCCATCGGCAGCCTCTATCACGCCAAGCGCCGGCGCTCGCCCCTGGTCGTGATCGCTGGCGAGGCCGGTGCGGCTTACGATGCGCTGGACGCGCACATGGCGGCCGATCTGGTGGCAATGGCGCAACCGGTCACCAAATATGCGGCCCGAGTCATCGATTCCCGAAGTCTGCTCCGTCTGCTGCGGCGTTGCTTCAAGATGGCGGCGACGCCGCCGTTCGGGCCGGTCTTCCTGGCCGTGCCTCAGGATATCCTCGATCAACCCAACGACGAACCGGTAATGCCGACGGTGGTGCCGGTGAGCCGGGTGGTCCCGGAGCCGGCGGCCATTGCCGCCGCCAGCGCCCTGCTGCAAGGAGCGCAGAACCCGCTGATCCTGATGGGCGACGGTGTTTCGCATGCGCAGGCGCAGGCGGAACTCGTCCAGTTGGCGGAGGTGCTGGGAGCACGGGTTTACGGCGTCATGGCCTCCGAGCTCAACATGCCGTGGATCCATCCGCTCTACTGCGGCCTGACCGGCCACATGTTTGGCCGTTCAAGCCAACGGATCGTCGCCGATGCCGATGTCGTCGTGGTGTGCGGCACCTACGTCTTCCCGGAAGTGTTCCCGCTGCTGAGCAGTCCGTTCCGGGCCGACGCCAAGGTCATTCACATCGACCTCGACCCCTACGAGATTGCCAAGAATCATCCCATCACCCTGGGGTTGCTCAGCGATCCGAAGTTGACGCTGAAGGCGCTGGCGGACGCGGTCACCGATCGGGCGACGCCGGCACAACGGGAAGCGGCGGCCCAGCGCGCCGATGCGATCGGCGCGGCCAACCAGCGTGACCTCACCGAAG
This sequence comes from Hyphomicrobiaceae bacterium, assembly GCA_047971765.1. GTDB lineage: Bacteria > Pseudomonadota > Alphaproteobacteria > Rhizobiales > Hyphomicrobiaceae. The sequence continues at coordinate 2,482 of JBKDZY010000595.1, forward strand.
CCAGGACGCGGGACGAGGGGGAAATGCATGCGATGCCGCTGCGCATGGCCGCCTTCGCGGCGGAACTCGCCCGGCAATTGCCCGCAGACGCCATCCTGTTCGACGAATCGCTGACCCACTTTCCGGAATTGACCCGCTGGCTGCCGCCCCACGCGACCGGATCGTTTTTCCAGACACCCGGCGGCACGCTCGGGGTCGGTCTGCCCGGCGCCATCGGGGTAAAACTGGCTCGTCCGGAAAAAACGGTGCTGGGCCTGAGCGGCGACGGCGGGGCCATGTACACCTTTCAAGCGCTGTGGACGGCGGCCCACTACCGGATCGGCACCAAGTTCGTGGTGTGCGGCAACGGCGGCTACCGCCTGCTCAAGCAGAACCTGCTCGACTACTGGGATCAGCAGGGTCTGGCACCGGGCCAATATCCATCCGATTTCCCGCCTGCATTCACGGTGGATGCGCCGACGCTCGA
>JBKDZY010000596.1:0-4173 GCA_047971765.1 Hyphomicrobiaceae bacterium
GGTGGCAGGCGTAGGCCAGGTAATCCCAGCGCATCTTGTCGGCCATGAAGAACAGGATGTTCGGCTTTTCGGGCATTGCCGCCTCTTTTGTTGTCGCAAGGGCTGTGTGGCCGGACCATGAAGTGTGTGCCGCGATGGTGCAAGTGCCGGCTGGTGGGCGCCGTTGACAACGTTGCGTGACACAAAACAAAAACGGGCCGGCTGTTGCCGGCCCGTTTCGCGTCAAAGCGCGTCAGTTGGGGAGCTTGGCGTGCCAGTCCGCCCAGAATGTTTCCCATTCCGCTTCGGTGTTGAATTTTTCCTTCTTGGCGGCCTTTTCAGCCACGACCTTGTCGAATGCGTCCTGCGCCTTCGTCCACTCCTCGCGGACCAGCTTCAGGCGGGCGAGGCGCTTGTCCTGCCACTCCTGGTCCTTGGCGGTCCAATAGCCCTTTTCCTTGGCGTACTTGATCACGCCTTCATGGAACGGTGCATCGGCGGGGGGAACGGCGGAACGCTTCAGCTCCCAGTTCTTGGAGCTGCCGGTGGTGTTCTTGAAGGCATCGAAGGTCTCGTCGATGGCCTTGACGAGATTGTAGACCTCGTCAGCCGGTGTCGTCGCGTAGGTCGTGATCATCGGATAGCGATAGGACACCAGGTCCGCCGGGTGCTCCTTGGAGATGGCGGCGCCGATCGTCTCCCTGCTGGGCGCGAGGAAGCTGACGACCTTGTTGACGGCTTCCCAGCCCTTCTTGTCCTTGGGATCGAAGGGGGGCCACGTCAGGCCACGCGGGGAGGCTTCGATCTGGCGCATGTTGGCCGACGTCGTCACGGAACCCATGGCGTCGAGCTGGTCGGCGACGATGGCGTCCTTCATGGCATTGTAGCTGCCAAACCAGACGACCTGGACGTCCTTGCGAGTGAGGCCGCCAAAGGCAAGATAGGCGTCATTCTTGATGTTGAGCGACGGGTTGCCCTTCACATAGCCGACGCGCTTGCCCTTCATGCCGGCAATGGTCTTGACGCCGGTGTCCTTGGCGACGGCAAAGCCGCCTGTTGCGGGGCGTCCAAGCACGATGCGGATGTCCTGCGGGCCCCAGGCCTGGGTGCTGAAATCGAACGTGCCTTCGGCGGCAAAGTAGGCCTCATTGGCGAGGAAGCCATAACGGACCTTGCCGGTCTTCATCGGCAGTATGCGCCCGATAGAGGTGCCCGCCGGTACGATGCGGATGCGCGTCGTGAACTTCTGCTGAAGCGCGTTGGCAATGCCCGAGGCCTCGGCATAGCCGCTGGAACCGAGATCGTAGGCACTCCAGACCATGGAACGGGGAAGCTGGGCGTCTGCAGCCTTGGCTGCCCCTGTCATTGGCAGGGCCAGGCAAAGTAGCGAGAGAGAAGCCGATTTGGTGAATGACAAGTGCTGACACTCCAAACGGAGCTCGCTTCCCGAAATCGGGGGCGGCTCGCAGTTTCCGGGTCCGCTGAGCCCGAGTGGGTTCGACGGAAACGTAAAAAATGGGCGAGCCTTGGAGCCCACCCAGTGAACACTCAGATAGAAGCGTTTCTTACTTATTCTCGTCAAGATGTTTCGCGCGCCAAGCCATCCGGAATGCAGGCCAGGCCTGCTCGGCGGAGAATTTAGTGCCCCGATGGGGAACCCGCAAAGCCCATGCCTTCAGGCGGCATGGGACAATGGAGGGGCGTCGTGGGGCGGGTCTTGAACGTGCTGCCGATTCCATAGGTGTCATACCGGCAGGTGTTGCCGGTTCCCATCATCCCGCGGACGCGGCATTTGCGGTGAAACGGGCCCCGGTGACAAGCACCGGGGTGACATGGGCGGGAGATTTGACGTCGTGCCAGTCCGCCGGATGGCGGACCCATCCGGCTTCCAGACCTAACCCGAAACTACCGGCTTGAGCGGTTGGCCGTTTACCTGCGTTTTTGGCAAAGACTTTATTGAATGCGCCTGTCGCCTGCTCCCAGGCGGGGCGTACGGCCCGCAGACGAACAATCCGCCGGTACTGCCGGGCCTGGTGCTCGACATAATCACCCCTATTCGGTTGCATCTCTTGTGCAAATTTCCCGATCTGATCCACACTCGCAAGGTCTTGTTTCCAGGGGGCTTTGCGTTTCCGAAGTTCGCGAATATACATCGCCGCAGAAGCGGAAAAACTGCGGAAACAGGACACGAGGCATAGTCCATACATCCTTGGTCCATGAATTCTGATGCCGGGATGCATGACAAGCGGGAGCCGGGGAGGCCCATTTTGAGTGAGACCAGGAACGAGGAATGCGGCGCGCCCTGGCGAGCGACGGTTCTGACCATTTTTCCGGAGATGTTTCCGGGGCCGTTGGGCCTGTCCCTGCTTGGGCAAGGCCTGAAGGATGGGAAGTGGCAGCTCGACTGCATCAACATCCGCGATTTCGGCCTGGGCCGTCATCGTCAGGTCGACGACACGCCGGCAGGTGGCGGTGCCGGCATGGTGATGAGGGCCGATGTGCTCGGTCCGGCGATCGACCAGGCCCAGGCCGCGCAGCCCGATGCGCCATTGATCTATCTGTCGCCACGGGGCGAGCCACTGCGGCAGGCGCTGGTGCGCGAGCTGGCCGATGGTCCCGGCGTAACCATGCTGGCCGGGCGTTTCGAAGGGGTCGATCAGCGCGTCATCGACGGGCGTGGGATGCGCGAGGTCTCGATTGGTGACTACGTTCTATCTGGTGGCGAGTTGGCGGCAATGACCCTGATCGATGCCTGCGTTCGCCTGCTGCCGGGTGTTCTGGGGGCACAGTCGTCGCTGGCGGAAGAGAGCTTCGAGAGCGGGCTGCTGGAGTATCCGCACTATACGCGGCCCAGGGACTGGGAAGGGCGGACCATTCCGGACGTGCTGTTGTCCGGGGACCATGGGCGGATCGCGCAATGGCGGCATGACGAGTCCGTTCGTCTCACCGGAGAGCGGCGGCCGGACTTGTTGGCGGATGCTGGTGGCGACAAGCCGAAAGCCTAGTGTTCCGGCTGCGAAGTTCGCTTGCAACGTCCGCCGATATGATGGAGCGGACTTCAGAACCGCCACACTATCCCAATTCCGGTTTAACCGGCATTGGTCCGGCCTGGTTGCGCTCACCTGCCGTACAGACCCCAAGGCTGGGCGCTACCCCAGGGGGCGAGGCATCAGTGCCGGGCGACCGTTGCGGCCAGGGCGTTTCCATCTCTACCTGAAACGCTATAGACTTCCGCCATGGACCTTTTTCCGGCGGAGCATGCCATGACCACGGATACGACTGCTGACGGACAGGTGCGGGTCTACTGGCATCCCGGTTGAACGAGCTGTCTGCGCACCAAGGAGTTCCTTGGCAAACATGGCATTGATTTTCTCTCACGGAATGTCCTCGAGGACCAGGACGCGTGGGGCGAGCTTGAGCCGTTCGGCATCCGCATGGTGCCGGTGGTGACGCAGGGCGGGTGCTGGGCCAATGGCCAGATTCTGCGCGATGTGGCGGATCTTGTCGGGATTGATCTCGGCGGGCAGGGCATTCTCCCACCGTCAGAGCTTGCGCGGCGGATCGGATTGATCCTGGTGGCAGAGCAGCGGCTGTTCGGCCAGATGCCGGAGGACAGGATGCACGAGGAGGTGCCGGGGCGGCCCCGTTAGTTCGGCAATATCGCGTGGCACACGTTCAATGTGGTTGATGCCTGGATCGAGCATGAAGTGGATGGTCTTGCGTTGTCGGAGGGGGCGTATAATCGCCTGCCGCCGGCAAACTGCAACCGCAAGGCGGATATCCTGGCCTACGGCGCGGATGTGGAGCGGCGCTTCAAGGCGTGGTGGGAAGGTCCGGGCCAGTACACTGATTTTGACGAGCGAGCCGAGACCTACTACGGCTCGCAATCGAAACATGACTTCCTGGAGCGGACGACCTGGCATTCGGGCCAACACTGCCGGCAGATGGCAATGATCCTTGAAACATTCCACGGGATCGAACCTGATGATACTCTGACTGAGTCCACCTGGGAGGTCCTGGCGATGCCGGAAAAGCTCTGGTACGAGGAACAGCCGAAGGCGTAACGTCAGCTGCGGGTTGCGGAGTTGGAGTTGGTCTGGCGGTTGCCGGTGTTGTTGTATGCGAGTTGGGGTGAAGTTATAACCCTTGGCTTTATATTAAATTGTATGCCTGTTCAAGAAAGTTCTTATCCTT
>JBKDZY010000597.1:0-4223 GCA_047971765.1 Hyphomicrobiaceae bacterium
CGGACTGTAAATCCGTTGGCTATGCCTACGTTGGTTCGAATCCAACCCTCTCCACCATCCCTTGATCCCAGTCCTTCTCACCCTGCCCGGGAACCCGCGTTTCCGTCTCGGCAAGCATCAAGGCTTGCCGTCGGGTGACGACAGAAACCTCACGGGCGCTTCGGTCACCACCTTGAGGCTCACGCGCCACATCTCCCAGCCCTTCACGACGGATTGCGCGCCCTGGCGCCAACCGCACCCTTGCGTCGCCTGCCGATCGGGGGCATTCCCACATGGTGGCCTTGATGGCCTGGTCCGCACGATACGTCTAAAGATAACCGGTCGGCAGCCGATTGATGCAGAACTGGAACGACATCTACTACACGGCCCAGGACGGCCTGAGGTTGCATGCGCGCTTCTATCCAGGCCCTCTGACGACCCGCCGGGCCGCGCTGTGTCTTCCAAGTTTCACAGGCAACAGCCGCGAATTCCACGCCTTGGCCAGTGCGCTCTCGAGCCCCGAAAATCCAACCGCCCGCAGCGTCCTCACCGTTGACTACAGGGGGCGCGGCCACTCGGACTTCGATCGCAACTGGCGCAATTACACGCTGCAGAACGAGCTCTACGACGCATTGGACCTGCTGACCATTGCCGGTTTCTCCGAAGTGGCCGTCGTGGGAACCTCGCGTGGCGGCCTCATCGCCATGTTGATGGCCTGCCTGCGCCCCGCAGCCCTCGGCGCCGTCGTCCTTAACGACATCGGCCCGATCATCGAACGCGAGGGCTTGATCAGGCATATCGCCTACGTCGGCCGCATTCCCGTCCCTCCCACCTGGGAGGACGCCACGGCCCTTGTCCGGAACATCAACCGGAAGTTCTTCCCGGCCATTCCGGACGAGCAGTGGCCAGCCATTGCGCGCCAGTGGTTCAACGACGATCACAACCGGCCAAGCAAGGCCTACGATCCCCATATCGCCAGGATGCTGGCGGTGCTGGACACCCCCAACGTGGACCTGTGGCCCCAGTTCAACGCCTTCTCGGGACGACCGGCAATGGCCATCCGTGGGAGCCTTTCCGACATCCTGTCCGAGAAGACCTTCAACGAAATGCGGGCGCGGATGCCGTCGCTCGTGACCCACACCGTCCGCGACCAGGGACATGCTCCCCTGCTGCGCGACCGCTCGACGATCCTGGCCATCAACGATTTCCTCGCGTCTGCCGACAACCGCCAGGACCATGATGCGGACGATGACCGCTACGCCGCCGCCTGAGGTCTCACGGAAGCCGCCGCCCCCGATCCGGGCCAACATCACAGTCGCGATGCCCTGAGGTCACGATTCTACGGCATCGACGCCATTCCCGCCATCTGTGCACCGACAATTGGTTGATCCCGCCGCCCAGCTCTTGCAAGCCGCTCCTGCAAGGGCTAAGAGCACCTTTTTAATGAGCACCGAACCACCACAATCCATGTTGTTCTCGCGCCGTCACCTTCTCACATGCGAAGGGCTGACAGCCGGCGAGATAACCTCCCTACTTGACCTCGCCGACATGGCGGCCGAGCAGAACCGTCAAGTAAACAAGAAACGCGATACGCTGCGCGGGCGTACGCTGATCAATCTCTTCTTCGAAGCATCCACCAGAACGCAGGCCTCGTTCGAGCTGGCGGGCAAACGTCTGGGCGCCGACGTCATGAACATGAACGTCTCGGCATCCTCCGTGCAGAAGGGCGAGACCCTGATCGACACGGCCATGACACTCAACGCCATGCGCCCTGACATCATCGTCGTCCGCCATCATGCCGCCGGCGCCGTCGAGTTGCTGTCGCAAAAGGTGGATTGTTCTGTCATCAACGCCGGGGACGGCGCCCACGAGCATCCCACCCAGGCCCTGCTCGACGCTTTGACCATCCGGCGGGCGAAGGGCCGGGTGGCAGGCCTGACAGTCGCCATCTGCGGCGACATCCTCCATAGCCGGGTCGCGCGCTCGAACATCTTCGTCCTCAACGCGCTGGGAGCAAGGGTGAGGCTGGTGGCTCCGTCCACACTTGTTCCGACGGACATCGATCGGCTCGGCGCGGAAGTCTTCACCGATATGTGGGATGGCCTGGAGGGTGCCGACATCGTCATGATGTTGCGCCTCCAGCGCGAACGGATGCAGGGCAACTACGTGCCATCGACCCGCGAATATTATCATTTCTTCGGACTCGATCACGAGAAGCTCGGCCGGGCTCGGCCCGATGCCCTGATCATGCATCCAGGCCCCATGAACCGGGGTGTCGAGATTGCGTCCCCCATTGCCGACCACTCCCGCAGTGTCATCCGCGATCAGGTCGAGATGGGTGTAGCCGTCCGCATGGCGGTGCTCGAGGCGCTCGCCCGCCGCCTCCCCAACCATTGAGGCAATCATGAAGCGAGCCATCCAGCCGGCAGAGGCCCCTGGCGCCACTGTCTTGATCAATGCGCGATTGATCGACCCTGAAAGCGGTCGGGACGAACCGGGCGGCCTCCTGGTCGAAGACGGCGTGATCACCGATCTCGGCGCCCATCTGCGCCGCAACGCGCCACCTGGCGCATCGGTTGTCGATTGCAACGGCCATGTCCTGTGCCCCGGCCTGATCGACGCCCAGGTCTTCACCGGCGATCCGGGCCAGGAACATCGCGAAACCCTCAAGACGGCGAGTTTTGCCGCCGCCGCCGGCGGCGTGACAACCATTGTCTGCATGCCCGACACCGAGCCCGTCATCGACCAGGTCGCGCTGGTCGATTATGTCCAGCGCCGCGCCCGTGAACGCGCTGTCGTCAACGTCTGCATCATGGCCGCCACGACGCGCGGACTGGCAGGCGAGGAAATGGCCGAGATCGGGCTGCTGCAGCGCGCCGGGGCCGTTGCCTTTACCAACGGCAAGTCGTCGATCACGAACACGCGGGTGATGCACAACGCCCTGCTCTACGCCCGCGATTTCGACGCCGTCATCGTGCATCACACCGAGGATCCGTTCCTGTCCTCCGGTGCTGCCATGAACTCCGGCCAGCAATCGACCCGACTGGGCCTCCCCGGCGTCCACAAGCTCGCCGAAGTCATTGTTCTCGAGCGCGATATCCGGCTCGTGGAAATGACCGGAGGCAACTACCATGCCGCCACCATCTCCTGCCAGGAGAGCCTCGACGCCATCCGCAGCGCCAAGGCCAAGAAGCTCCCCGTGAGCTGCGGCGTCTCGATCAATCACTTGACCCTCAACGAGAACGACATCGGCCCCTACCGCACCTTCTACAAGGTTCGCCCGCCGTTGCGGTCCGAGGACGACCGCATGGCCATGGTCCGTGGTCTCGCCGACGGCGATATCGACATCATCGTGTCGAGCCATGATCCCCAGGACGCCGACGTCAAGCGCCGTCCATTCTCCGAAGCTGCCGACGGCGCCATCGGGCTTGAAACACTCGTACCGGCAGCCTTGCGCCTCTATCACAGCGGCGACATCGGGCTGCTGCCACTGCTCAAGGCCCTCACCATCAACCCGGCCAGGCTCCTGCATCTGCCCTCCGGCCGCCTTGCCAAGGGAGCACCGGCCGACCTCGCCGTCATTGATCTCAACGCGCCATGGGTGGTCGATCGTGAACTTCTTCGCGCCCGCTCCAAGAACTCGCCGTTCGACGAGCAGAAGGTGCAGGGTCGCGTCTTGCGCACCATGGTTGCTGGACGCACGGTCTACCAATACGGTGTGCCCGAGCGGCTGGACTGAGTCCACGCGCTACATGCCATAGTCCGTGCAGGGGGAAACCATGACAGCGAGTGCCAGATGTCCACATCCTTGATCGTCCTGGCGCTCGCCGGCGGCTACCTGCTGGGATCTATCCCCTTCGGCCTGCTCCTGACCCGCGCTGCAGGACACGGCGATGTCCGCAAGATCGGGTCCGGCAATATCGGTGCCACCAACGTGCTGCGCACCGGCAGCAAGAAGCTGGCCGCGGCAACAGTCCTGCTCGATGCGCTGAAAGGCACCGCTGGCGTGTTTGTCGGCTGGTACCTCGCACAATACCTGATTGCGCCAACAACAATCATTTCCGGCGCCTCGGTGGCAGGCAGGACGGTCATTTCTCTCGAGACGACCCACCATGCCTACGTGGCCGGCCTGCTTGGCGGCCTGGGCGCGTTTCTCGGCCACGTCTTTCCGGTGTGGCTTGGCTTCAAGGGCGGCAAGGGCGTCGCAACCTACATCGGCGTGCTCATTGCAGCCGCCTGGCCCG
>JBKDZY010000598.1:0-1809 GCA_047971765.1 Hyphomicrobiaceae bacterium
CGGCGTGATCGGGTGACAGAGGTCATTGTGCACGCGACAGGCGGCCCGTCCTGTCATCGCGGGCGCGTCAAGTTCTCCAATCCCGGTGACCTTGATTTGATGAAGCGCTTCTTCGCCCGCAACCGCGTGGTCTCGATCCATTACATCATCGGCCGTGATGGCCGCGTTGCCGCAAGTGTCCCCGAGAACGAGGTGGCGCGCCACACGCGGCACAACAACGACGAGTCTGTCGGCATCGAGCTGATCAACTGGGGCAACGGCAAGGATCCTTACCCGGATGTGCAGATTGCCGCCCTGGTCCGACTGATCGACGGCATCCGGATGCGCTGGCACGTCCCCCTCAGCGGTGTGAAAGGCCATGAGGACGTCGATCACTCGACGTTCCGCTGCCGGGGGCGGACAGTGCGCCGCAAGCAGGATCCGGGTCCGGCGTTTCCCTGGGCCAGGGTGCGCGCGGCGTTGGCTGCCATAGACCGGAACCGTGCCATGGCCAGGGATCATCTCAACGTCCCGGTACCACACAGGCGGTTCCATCGCTGAAAGGGCGCCGGCGCGGAGTCCCCCGCCAACGCCCCGGTATCACCTGTCAGGGCGCCTGCCGCAGGAGTTTCAGGAATTGCCCTTGCGTGCGCTGCCAGCGGGCCGACTTCGACGAAGAACTGTACCGTCGGGGTGCGTAGCGGGCGCGTTGATACCTGCTCGGTGACAGGCGTCCGACGCGATATGTCGGCAGTGGAACGAAGCGCCGGACAAAACGGGGCCTGCCACTGTGGCGGACATGATGGCGGCGTCGTGACCGATGCGTAGCCGTCCGCCGGTGCGTGGTGGTCGCATGGCGCCGCGTGGCAGGCTCATGTTCGACAACGACGGTCGGCCTTGCGCGGCCAGCGTTCACCGCCCCGTCATCGGCGGCCGAGGTGTCCGGCCTGACGGCGTGGGTGTCCTGCGTCCCACCGGCCTCCAGGTGGGCACGGCTTGGCAGCGGCGGAACGGTGGCCATGGCAACCATTTGCAGAGGGCGGAACCGTGGGCGGGTCGGTAACGGTGGCATCGGATCGCCAAGATCGGCCATGGCAGCCGGGCTTGGACGGCGTGGCGTCGGCAACTCGGAATCCGGCGACGAGTGGTTCGGCGTCTCCCTGGTATCGGCGTTCGGTTGTTTCGCGTCGGCAGCCTGCATGACATTTCGCCGGCGCCTTTCGGCATCCTCGATCCGCTGGCGCTCAAGTTCGATCGCCCGCACACGCGCAGCTTCTGCAGCCTCGGCCGCCTGCTGTTCGGTGATGGCCTTGCGCGCGGCCTTCATCATATCCGTGTGGCGGCTGCGGTTGGCGGCATCCACGGATGCGCCAGCGTCCGGCGCCTGGGCAATCCTGGCAGTCTTGGAGGACCGCTGCGGTGGCGTGTCGACGGTTCCCGCGCCGATGACCTTGGTGAGGGCGTCGGCCCATGATGAACCCGGGACCTGCGGAGCCGGTGCTTGCGCCTTCGACGGAACTGACCCTGTCGTAACTGCCGTGCTGGCGGTCATGGCCGGAACTGGTGTCGCTTTCCGCGCGGCCGCGATCACGCTCGCCGGTACGCACATGCCCGACGCCTCGGGAGCCTGGCCGCCTGGACAGGAGGGTCCGCAGGCGCGTGACGTGTGTCCCTGGAGAAGTGTGAGCAGGATGTAGTCGGGTTCGGTGACTGGAAGTCGGGCCTGGAGCTTGTCGACGAATGTCTGCATCGCGAGGCGTGAAGCAGGTCCCCACTTGCCGTCGACCTGCCCCGAATAGCAGCCGACCCGGATGAGTTCGCGCTGGATAG
>JBKDZY010000599.1:0-2012 GCA_047971765.1 Hyphomicrobiaceae bacterium
TCCACCAGGTCCTCGCGCGTCGAGGTGTAGCCGGCAAGCGACGGCCGCGTCATGAACAGGGACCCCTTGGTGTTCAGGATGCCCGCATTGAAAGCTTCGATCGGCCCCGAGGCGTTGCCGAAGGTCACGAACAGGCCACGCATCTTGAGGCAGTCCAGCGACGCCGGGAATGTGTCCTTGCCAACCGAATCGTAGACCACATCGCACTTCTTGCCGCCGGTCAGCTCCTTGACGCGCTCGACGAAATTCTCGCTCTTGTAGTCGATGCAGTGTTTCGCACCGTTCTGCAGCGCGAGCTTGCACTTGTCCGGCCCGCCCGCGGTTCCGATCAGTGTCCCGCCGAGATGCTTCACCCACTGGCAGGCGATGAGGCCGACGCCGCCGGCTGCCGCATGCCAAAGGCAGGTCGTGTTGGGGCCGACATTGTAGGTGCGGCGGATCAGATAGCGCACCGTCATGCCCTGCAGCATCATGGCGGCCGCAGTCTTGTAGTCGATCCCGTCCGGCATCTTCACGACCCGGTCCGCAGCGATCAGCCGCTCGGTCGCATAGCCACCGGCGGGGCCCGCGTAGGCAACCCGGTCGCCAACTTTCAGGTCGGTAACGCCGGAGCCGACCGCCATCACCTCGCCGGCGCCTTCCATACCGGGGATGAACGGCGAATTGGGCTGTGGATAAAGTCCCGTACGCAGGTAGACGTCGATGAAGTTGAGCCCGATGGCGTGCTGCTTCAGGCGGATTTCACCAGCGCCGGGCGCGCCAACCTCGACTTCCTCGTATTGAAGGGCCTCTGGGCCGCCTGTCTTGTGGACGCGAATCGCATATGCCATCGGTGTACTCCGTCGAAAGCTTGGGACATGCATCCGTTGTTCATCGGCCTGGATTCCGTCAACGGATAGAACATGCGAAGAAAATTTGGAGCGGCGGCTGGCAGACTCTGACTGTCAGCTTGCCACAGGGCCGCCATCACGAGGTTTTATGGCCTCACCCGGCGGTACGCAAGGGGATAGGCATGGACCAGACGCGGCCCAAACGGGGGGCGCTCGGCAGGATTGCGCAGGTTTTGACGGCGGCATGTCTTTTGGCGGCATGCAGCACGGGCCCCGAATTGCAGGGTGACGTGCAACCCGTTACGCGCTGTGTCGATGATAGCCCGACTTGCATCGCGGCCCGCAAGGCTGTCCTGAACCACATGCTGGCCGACCACAAACGTGGCTGGGTCAACCATACCGCCGATGCGCACACCTACGCGACAGGCGTCCGCCTGTTCGCTTTCAAATCCAAGAAGCGTGAAATGAGCTGTAGCGAGTTGAAGCAGGGCCGCAGGGAGGCCGACGCCGCTCCAGGTGTCCTGCGCGGTCCCTCGGGCCGCCAGTTGACGCCCGCGCAGATCTCGCGCGGCATTATGTTCGCTGGCGAGGTTTCGAAAGAGCTGGCACGAGAAATTCGCCGCCGTTGCAGAGGCTAGGAAAGAAGAAGGCGGACGGTGCTGGCGCGCAGGCAAAGGGGCACGGCTATCGTCCGGGCTCGGGACCGGCCAGGCGGCATCGTCCTGGAAAGGCTGCCATGGCCCGGCAATGCCGCCATCGGACCTGCTGCCGCCTTGTGCTTCCCGCTGAATGGACATCCTCAACGAGCCAGGGCGATGCCGCGCCCGGACAACCTGGAAACGATGAATGGAAACAAGCTCTTTTTCGCATGCCATCCTGGAGTTCGTGAAAGAACATCGCACCTGGGCGCCGTTTCTGGTGACGGCGCTGGCGTTCTGCGAGTCGATGGCCTTCATTTCCCTGGTGCTGCCGTTCTGGACCGTGCTGATTGCCATTGGAGCCCTGTTCAACGCCACCGGATCGGTCGATTTCTGGATGATCGTTGCGGCAGCCGCCACGGGGGCGGCACTCGGTGACTGGCTGTCGTACTGGCTCGGCTACCACTATCATGACCGGATCGCGCACATGTGGCCGCTCAACAAGTTCCCGGACCTCATGCCGAAAGGACATGCCTTCTTCGAG
>JBKDZY010000600.1:0-8774 GCA_047971765.1 Hyphomicrobiaceae bacterium
CTGTCGAGCATCGTGGCGGTCTTGATGCCTTTCTGCTGAAGGCCCCCCGTGACGAGCTGTCCGAGCAGTGCCAGAAGCTCAAGCGCGAGATCCAGAAGGCGCGCACGCAGGACGGCGCCCAGGAGAGCGCGGAGCAGGCGCCAGCGTCTGCATGACGCGGGCTTTGGCTCGGTTTGCCGATGGTGACAGTGGTTTGCGCCACCCGGTCATGATCGGCCGCGTTTGATCTTGATCTATATCGCTGCCGGAAACCCAGGTTTCCGGCAGTCTTGTTTCCGGAACCCGAATGGGGCAAGCCACAAGGGAACAGGCAAATGAAGTTGGTTGTCGTCGGCTCCGGTTATGTGGGCCTCGTCTCCGGTGCGAGCTTCGCCGACTTTGGCCATGACGTCATCTGCATCGACAACGACGTTGACAAGGTGGCCCGGTTGCAGGCAGGCGAGATCCCGATTTTCGAGCCCGGCCTGGACCAGCTTGCGGCGTCGAACCGGGAAGCAGGTCGCCTGCTGTTCAGCTCGGATCTCAAATCCGCCGTGTCGGGCGCCGATGTCGTCTTTCTTGCGGTCGGAACCCCGTCACGGCGTGGCGATGGCCACGCCGACCTGAGTTATGTCTACCAGGCCGCACGCGATGTCGCGCAGGCAGCGGATGGCCCGCTGGTCGTCGTGACCAAATCGACAGTGCCGGTGGGCACTGGCGATGAGGTCGAGCGGATCGTGCGCAAGACCCGCGCCGATATCGAGATCCACGTCGCCTCGAACCCGGAGTTCCTGCGTGAAGGCTCCGCCATCGAGGACTTCAAGCGCCCGGACCGGATCGTGATTGGCTGCAACGAGGAGCGGCCCAAGGAGGTGATGACAGAAGTCTATCGTCCGCTCTATCTCAATCATTCCCCCCTCATGTTCACCAGCCGGCGCACATCCGAGTTGATCAAGTACGCGGCCAATGCGTTCCTGGCGACCAAGATCACGTTCATCAACGAGGTCGCGGATCTGTGCGAGCAGGTTGGCGCCAACGTGCAGGAAGTCGCGCGCGGCATTGGCCTCGACAATCGGATCGGCTCGAAATTCCTCCATGCGGGCCCCGGCTACGGCGGCTCATGTTTTCCGAAGGACACCCTGGCGCTGATCAAGACCGCGCAGGATCACGCCAGCCCATTGCGGCTGGTGGAAACGGTCGCGGCCGTCAACGACCAGCGCAAGCGCGCCATGGCCCGCAAGGTGATCCTGGCCTGTGGCGGTTCGGTGCGCGACAAGACCATCGCCGTCCTGGGGCTGACGTTCAAGCCCAACACCGATGACATGCGCGAGGCTCCATCCATCGCCATCGTCACCGCGCTCGAGGATGCAGGCGCCGTCGTTCGCGGGTTCGATCCGGAGGGAATGGAAGGCGCGCGCCAGGTCATGCCCGGACTGCAACTGGCAAACGATGCCTACTCCTGTATCAAGGATGCGGACGCCATGGTCATCGTGACCGAATGGAACCAGTTCCGCGCGCTCGACATGAAGCGGGTGAAATCGCTTCTCAAGTCGCCGGTCGTGGTGGACTTGAGGAACATCTACCGTCCCGATGAAATGGTGCGCCTGGGCTTTGCCTATTCCAGCGTCGGCCGCGCCGATGCGCCGGCAATTGGATGAGATGAGACGCCAGGTTTGACCACGCGGGTGGCCGGATGGCTGAAGGCAGCCCGCCGGCCCGCTGGGCACGCCATTACAGATCCTTGAGCAGCGTCTCGGCACTGGTCTCGCCGAACCCGCCGTTCTCCATGTGCATGTGGGTCACCGCACCATCCTTGACGATCATCGAGAACCGCTTGCAGCGCACCCCGTAGCCGCGCGAACTCAGGTCCACGTCGAGCCCCGCTGACTGCGTGAATTCGAGGCAGCCATCGCTGATCATGCGGACCTTGCCGTCCGTGCCGTGCGCCATGCCCCAGGCCGCCATCACTGGCGGATCGTTGGCGGCAATACACACGATGGCGTCGACGCCCTTGCTCTTGATGGCCTCCGCCTGGCTGACAAAGCCCGGCAGGTGCTTTTCCGAGCAGGTCCGCGTGAATGCGCCGGGAACGCCGAACAGCGCTACCGTCTTGCCCTTGAAGATGTCATCCGAGCTGATGGCTTGCGGCCCATCGGCACCCTGCTCGAAAAGTTTCACGCTCGGAATCCTGTCGCCAACCTTGATTGTCATGGCGCGTGTTGTCCTTTGCTTCCTTAGTTGAAAAACAGCCAGCATCCATCTTCGCATGTTCTGGCCCGCGCGGCGATGGGCGGTCCCCCTTGCCGTCGACGTGTCGGCTCACGCATATGTCCCGGCGTGTGCGCCGCGCCCGCGCAGGACCCGGCCATTGGCCGGTGCGGTCCGTGAGCGCAGGCAATCCATACCAATTCCGGCAAGGCCGGAATTGGTCTAGGCATCGGGAATGACCGTGCCGGGTATGCTGCGCACATGACCACGGAACTCCGCGATTGTCGTCTCGTCCGGTGCTGTCACGCGCACATCGTAGATCCCGCTGCGCTCGCCCCGGTGCCGCTCGCGCGCGTCAGCTCTCAGCCGCATCCCCAGTTTGGCGGGCGCCAGCAGCATGATCTGGCTGGACTGCAGCACCATGCGCGTGTTGTAGCTGTTGGACGCAAACGCGCAGGCGCTGTCGGCAAGCGAAAAGATCAGGCCGCCGTGGCAGATGCCGAGACCGTTCACCATGTCCGGCCGCACGATCATGGAAAGACTGGCGATGCCGGGCCCCACGACGTCGAGTGACATGCCAAGGCCACGGCTCGCTGTATCGCTCGCCCACATGGCGTCGGCACTGGCTCTCGCGACGGTAATTGCGTCCATGAGCGGCTCCACCGGTCAATCTGGGTTTGTGAAGACGGGGCTGTCTGTCCTCCAGTGTTGCACGCAGGAGCGGCGCTTATCTACCCTCGAATTTCGCCGCTCGCTTCCCCTGGAAGGCGCGCACGCCTTCGACGAAATCGGCGGATCCAGCGGCCTTGACCTGCAGGAGTTTCTCGACCTCGAGCTGCTCGGCGAGATCGTTGCCGGCCGAATGCGCGAAGGCCTCCTTCTGTAGTCCCAGCGCGAATGTGGCGGCGCTGGCCAGACGTTCGGCCATCGCGGTGACTTCGCCATCGAAGGCATCGTCATCCACCGCCTTCCAGATCATCCCCCAGGCTTCGGCTTGGTCCGCCTTGATGGGCTCGGCCAGCATGGCATGTGCCCGCGCCCGGGCCTCGCCGATCAGGCGCGGCAGGAGCCACGTCGATCCGCAGTCCGGCACCAGGCCAATGCGCGAGAACGCCTGCAGGAAGGTTGCCGAGCGCTTGGCGAGCACGATATCGCAGGCCAGCGCCAGGCTCGCTCCCGCCCCCGCCGCCACGCCGTTGACAGCCCCGATGACGGGTTTCGGCATGCGCCGGATGGTCTCGATGATCGGATTGTAGCGGTCCAGCACGTCGGCAAGCGACGGTTGCGGCCCATCCTCGACATAGACCTCATCGGAAAGCTCCTGGCCTGCGCAGAAGCCGCGGCCCGCGCCCGTCAATACCACGACGCGGCAGTCATGCGCGCGCTCGGCCTCCATCAAGGCCGCCGTCAATGTCACGCCCAACTCGTGGCACAGCGCATTGAGCTTATCCGGACGGTTGAGCGTGAGCCGGGTCACACCGCCGCTCTTGCTGACGACAACCGTGCCACTGGACATGATGCGCTCCAATTCAAGGGGATTCCAAGGAGCGGACATTCTGAAACGGTATTGCCGTTCACTCAATCATCAACTCGCAGCCCTCGATGCGGGCACAGGCCGAGGCCAGTATCTCCGCGCCCGCACAGAAGCAGGCCGCAGGCCGGTACGGTGCGGGCGCGCGATATTTTCCTCTTTTCAGCCACTTCCGCTTCAGGTGGAAGCTGGCTCAGGCCGCTACGGCCCGTGAGCGCAAAGTGACCTAGACCCAGCCCAGATCCTTGAGCGCGAGGCCCGAGTGCCAGACCTTGGTCAAATGGCTCACCTTGCCGCCTGAAAGGCGCATCGCGTAGACGTAGTCCGTAGTCATGCTCTTGCCGGTCGGCGGCACGGGGCCCCCATCGTGGGTATGCGTGGCTTTGAACACGGCAAACGCCAGCACGGTCTGGCGCTCTTCGTCGGCGGCAAAGGCCTTGAGGTCGTAGTGCGCATTGGGCATCGGCACGAACGCGGCTTTCATCCAGTCGCAATAGGCGTCGAGCCTCGTGATCTTCCGCAGCGGCTCTGCCTGCGCGGAAAAGGTCGCATCAGGCTGGCAGAAGGCTTTGCAGCCATCCCAGCCTTTGCCGGTTTCGCAGGCTTCGAAGAATTTTCGCGCAGTTTCCGTTATCGGTGCCATGCCAGATCCTCGAATGGGTGTGTCGTGCTACCGGGCGAACGCCTACGCGCGATCTGCCGTCGCGTCCGGCGGCAGCAGGGAGGGCAGCAACGTGTGTATCAGTCTGTCGGCGAAGGTGTCGTTGATCTCGTCTTCTGCCCCTGACAATAGCCGATACCAGAACGCCCCGTTCAGCAGGTCGATCATCAGCTCGATGTCGAGGTCCGCCCTCAGTTGGCCGGTTGCCTTGCCGGTCCGCAGAATGTGCCGGAACACCGTGCGTCGCGAGGCGACGAAGACACCATAGAAGCGCAGTCGGAAATCGGCGTCGAGCTGGGCCTCGGCCAGGAGGCCTTGCATGGCGCGCCGCACCAGCGGGGCCTGTACGGTCTCGAAGTACTGTTTGAGGAACACGTTGAGATCGTCGATGGCGTCGTCCGTCGGCTCGCGCGGCGGCAGGCGCGGCAACACCCGCTCGGAATAGGCCGCCAGCATCACGTCGGCCTTGCCGCCCCACCATCGGTAGATCGACTGCTTGCCGACCTTCGCCTCGGCAGCGATGCGCTCGATCGAGATCTTGTCGTAGTCGAGCGTCTCGAGCAGGTGCGCGGACGCATCGAGAATGGCTTGTCGCGTGGAATCGCTACGTGGCCGGCCCGGAGATCGCGGGCTTTGCGATGGGTTCATGGCGGGTTGGCTCTTTCTGGCCGTCTGGAGGCTGTCCGCGACGGCCTTCGGCAACATTCGGACCTCAAAGGTCGGATCAGACCGCATCCTAGGATCATGATGCTGATAAGTCGCGATTTTTTGCGCCAGGTGTGGCCTGCCGAGCTGATAATCCACGCATTTTTCACCGCGTCCGCGGGTTTGATCCGGCGGATGGCTTCTCTTGCAGCCCTAGCCCATTTGCCGCATGACAGGAATGAACGAGATATAGGCGAAACGGATCGGCCATGACGAAACAACACGCACCGGAAACCATCGCAGCGCAGGCTGGCGGCACCATAGACGAGATCACCGGCGCCATTGTTCCGCCGGTCCATTTCGCCACAACATTTGAGCGTGATCCCGACAACCAGTACCGGCGCGGCTACATCTACTCGAGGCCCGATAATCCCATAACGCGGCAGATCGAGGAGGTTCTCGCGACTCTCGAGGGGGGCGCCCGGTCGATCATCGTCGGCTCCGGCATGTCGGCTGCGACCACGGCTTTCCTCGCGCTCGAGCGGCCCGCCCATCTCGTTGCCCCCAACGTGATGTACTGGGGCCTGAAGAAGTGGTTGGCCGAGGATGCCCCGAGCCATGGCATCCGGACAACCTTTGTCGACAGTGCCGATAGCGATGCCATTCGCGCAGCCGTCGAGAAGGGGCAGACGAAAATGATCTGGGTGGAGACACCCGCCAACCCCACCTGGGATGTGGTCGATCTGCGGGCCGTTGCCGGAATCGCGCGCGATGCAGGCGCGCTCCTGGCCGTCGATTCGACCGTGGCGACACCCGTGCTCACCCGCCCCCTGGAGCTCGGGGCCGATGTCGTCATGCACTCCGCCACCAAATATCTCAACGGTCACTCTGACGTGCTGGCGGGCGCACTCGTCTTTGCCGAGGCAAACGCCTATGCGGAGCGGGCCGACCGCCACCGCGCCATGTTCGGCACCGTCCTGGGGCCCATGGAAGCGTCACTGCTGCTGCGTGGCATGAGGACATTGCATCTTCGTGTGCGCCATCAATCCGCATCCGCCCTCGCCATCGCGCGGCATTTCGAAAACCACGCGCGGCTGCAGGGCGTGCTTTATCCCGGCTTGGCAGGCCATCCCGGTCATGCCGTGGCCGCGAAGCAGATGAACGGCGGTTTCGGCGGCATGTTGTCGATCCGGATCAAGGGCGGCGAAGAGGCGGCAATCCGGACGGCCGCCAACCTGAAGATCTGGAAGCGAGCCACGTCGCTTGGCGGCGTCGAGAGCCTCGTCGAGCATCGCGCGTCCGTTGAAGGCCCGGGCACGCCCTGTCCGCCTGACCTGCTGCGCCTGTCCGTTGGTCTCGAAGCGCCGGATGATCTGATAGCCGATCTCGAACAGGCGTTGATCGCCAACGCCTGAGGCCGATGGCAGCCAGTGCGCCGCCCGTTGCGGTGGGCGGCGTACATCGTCAGCTGAACAGCGCCAGAACGCCCGTGTAGCCATACAGGCGGTCGTTCGAGATTTCGCCATTGCCGAAGAAGCCCGCGATCGGGATGTCGCCGAATGCGGCCCTGATCGCCTTCAGCTCGTGCGATGTCTCGTCGAACAGGTTGGGGCCGCGCGCCACGCACGAGAAATAGAGCCCGGCCTTTGGTGGGGCGGACAGACGCTCCTTGAGGTCGTCCAGCATCCGGTTGAGATCCTTGCGGGCGCTCTCGACATCCCGCCTGACGAACATCACCCGGTCTCCCTTCTCGAACGCCTCGGTAACAGCCACGAGCCCGCGCTGGGTGTCGAGTCCCATCAGGTTGCGCACCAGATAATCGGCCTGGTCCGTACCAGAAACCGGCACCGCCGCATGCACATCCCTCAGCCAGGGGCGCGGGTCGGCCCCTTCCGCAATGCCCACGTCCTCGCAAAGCGTTTCGTAGGCGTTCCGGCCGTCGAGTTGGATCAGGAGTTGCCCGTCGCATGAGGTGACCTCGTGCGTCGGGCCGACAGGAGAGCACCCCTGTGTCAGCCCCACAGCGACATTGAGACGCCCGCCGAGCAGCACGCCGCTCACGCCCTTGTCCGTCAGCTTGCCGCCGGCCACCTGTGGAAAATCGTTGTCCGCGGAGGAAAGCCCGCCGACCAGGAACGCCCCCGTCGTGTCGGCCAATGTCTTCACGATCGCCGTGATTTCCTGGCTCCTCGGGTCGCCGTGCACGATCCCGAAGCCGGCGACGAAGCCTGGTTGCGTCAGGCCCTTGGGAGGTGTGGGTCTGGTAACGGGCGGCAGCAGGTTGAAGTTCGGGTCCGGAAATTTCCCGGTCAGCACGACCGCCGCCGCACCATCGAATATTTCGGTTCCCGGACCGCAGATTCCATGCCCGACCGTGCCCACCCAGTGCGAGATGCCGGTGTGCTCGCGCAAGCCATCGACCAGTTTCCCGAACTGTGGCGCAATCGGATCTGTGGCATAGACAAAGCCCAGATTGTGCCCGCCATGGCCATGGAGACGGCTGGCGCACGCGGTCGCTATGGCCTGTGCACTCTTGCCTTGCGCCAGGGCGCAGGAATAGTCGGACATGAAACCTCTCAACGCAGGCTGCTTTGCACGCAAGGGCGGGATTCGCCGGGGACTACGCGATAATGGATTGATACGTCAGCACGCGCAGCTCACGCCGGAACGGGAACGCCGACGATGGCATCACCTGCGTCAGGAAGACAACGAACATGTCTTCCCGCGGATCGCACCAGAACGCGGTGGAGGCAGCCCCGCCCCAGGCATATTCACCGGGGGTCCCCAGGATCTGTGCCTTGGCCGGGTCGATCATCACCGAGAACCCGAGGCCGAACCCTATGCCCTCGTAGGTGGTCTCGGAGAAACGCGGGGTCCCCATGTCCGCCATGTCGCCGCCCAGATGGTTGGAGGTCATGAGTTCCACCGTCTTGCGGCCAAGCAGGCGCACGCCATCCAGTTCGCCCTTGTTCAGCATGAACTGGCAGAACCGCGCATAGTCCGCGGCCGTCGAGACGAGACCGCCGCCGCCTGAATTGACGCGCCTTGGCTGCAGGTAGCGGCTCTTGGTCGGGTCGTCGATCTCCTGCAGGCCGCCCTTGCCGTCGGGGGCGTAGTTGGCGGCCAGCCTCTTGTGCTTGCTCTCGGGCACGTAGAAGTCCGTATCGACCAGCCCAAGCGGCTTGATCACCCGCTCGAGCATGAACTTTTCGAAGGGCTCGCCCGCGATCACTTCCACCAGGTAGCCAAGCACGTCCGTCGAAATGGAGTAGTTCCAGCGCGTGCCGGGGTCGGCCAGAAGCGGCAGGGTCGCGGCCTTCTCCACCAGCTCCTTCAGGCTCGTGTCCTGGGTCTGGAAATCGATCTTGTTCGCGCGGTAGAGGCCATCAGCCAGCGTCGACTCCATGAAGCCATATGTCAGCCCGGACGTATGTGTCAGCAGGTCCCGGAAGGTGATGTCCCGCGACGCCGGCGCCGTGTCGATCTTTCCGCGACTGCCGCCCGTGAGGACGCGCTGCCCCGCGAATGCCGGAATGAAACGGCTGATCGGGTCGTCGAGCTGGAACCGGGCCTCCTCGTAGAGCATCATGATTGCGACACTCGTCAGTGGCTTGGTCATGGAGTAGATGCGGAAGATCGTATCCTCGGCCATCGGATGACCACGCACCTTGTCGGCCAGGCCCAGGGCGTTCATGTAGGCGATTTTGCCTCGCCGCCCCACCACCGTGATCATGCCCGCCGCGTGCTGGC
>JBKDZY010000601.1:0-4959 GCA_047971765.1 Hyphomicrobiaceae bacterium
GGGCCAAAGGCCCGGGCCGCAATTGCGGCCTGAGCGTTGCCACCTGAAGCGGAAACGCCATGGCCCCAAACCATAGGCCCTGACCTGGCCAGGAAATTGCCCCCGCCGACAAGCACGGGGATGGCCCATGAGGGTGGGGAACGGGATGGTGCGGTTCGAAGGAGCACAGCCCCGGTCGCGTGCATGTGCTTGTGTCCCGACCTCGGTCGGGACACGCTGCCTGAGCGTTTCCGTGCAAATCTGCACCGCCCTACACGACGCCCTTGTCTGTCAGTTTGCCGATCTCGGCATCGGTGAGCCCCAGCAGCCCCTTGTAGAGATCGTCGTTGTGCTCGCCCAGTTTCGGCCCGAGCCATTCGACATGACCTGGAGTGTCAGAGAGGCGGGGCACGACGTTGGGCATCGCGATCTCTCCACCGACGCGCTCGTCGGCCATGCGCAGGATGTTGCCGCGCGCAGCGTAGTGGGGATCATTGAAGATATCGGCAATGGAGTTGACGGGGCCACACGGCACCTGGAACTTGTCACATTCCTTGATGCAATCCTCGAGCGTGAACGTCTTCGTCCATTCGGCAACCCAGGCATCAACCTCTTTGCGCTCGCGGTCGCGGTCGGCGATCTTCTCCCAGCGTCCGCCAGGAACAGCGAGTTCCGGCTGGCCCTGGGCCTCGGCGAGACGAGCATAGATCTTGTCCGAGGTGCAGGCGATGGCGATCCACTTGCCGTCCTTG
The DNA here is from genome assembly GCA_047971765.1 of Hyphomicrobiaceae bacterium. Taxonomy (GTDB): domain Bacteria; phylum Pseudomonadota; class Alphaproteobacteria; order Rhizobiales; family Hyphomicrobiaceae. Next base: position 732 of record JBKDZY010000601.1, read on the forward strand.
GTCGGGTAGTGGCTGTGCGGGCAGACGTTGACGGTGCCAGGTCCCATGCGCTCGCGCACGAAGCCCTTGTAGTTGTAGGAAGCCGCCAGCTCGTCAAGAATGCGGAAAATGGGCTCGTAAAGGCCAATGTCGATGAACTGGCCACGGCCCGACATGTCACGGGCGCGCAAGGCCAGCATGACACCAAAAGCGCCGTAGAGGCCGGCGAGATAATCCGGGATGGTGGCCGAGCCCGGCGTTGTCGGCGGCAGTTCCGGGAAGCCCGCGAGATAGGACAAGCCACCGAAGGCATTGCCAATGCGGCCGAAGCCCGGGCGCGGGCTGTAGGGGCCGGTCTGACCGAAGCCCGAGATGCGGACCATGATCAACTTGCCGTTCTCTTCCTTCAGCGTATCCCAGCCGAGCCCCCACTTCTCGAGGGTGCCGGGCTGGAAATTCTCGACCAGCACATCGGCCTTGCGGATCATGCGTTTCAGCAGATCGGCGCCTTCCGGCTTGCGCAGGTCGAGGGTTGCCACCTTCTTGTTGCGCGTCTCCTGCAGCCAGGGGAGGCTATCGCCGGATGGCGTGGGCGTTCCGAACTTGCGCAGGGCATCGCCGACGACGGGCAGTTCGAGCTTGTAGACCTCGGCTCCGAACTCAGCGAGCTGGGTCGAGCAGAACGGGCCGGCGAGGAAGCTCGAAACGTCGATGATGCGAATGCCCTGGAGCGGCTTTACGGTTGGATGGGGCTTCGGGGTGTCGCCAGCGTTGGCCATGGATCATCTCCTGATGAAGGATTGTTGCCCCTGAAGCTACACAGGACGGGCGGCGTTGCCAACGATGGGTCTGCGCTGTTTTGCCTCCAGACGGGGCAAGGCCGCTCCACAGGCTCCTCGCGCGCGCCGCGGACTTGCGGGCCTTGACCGTGCCTAGAACACGCCGGCTTCCAGGCCTGCCGCCATGGTGAGCCCCAGTTCCTCGCATTGCCCGGCAAAATCCGGCGAATAATCGCCGCGGCAGATCAAGGGCGGCTGCACCTCCTTCCAGCGCAAGCCCGTGATGATTGTCTCGACGCCACGCCGGGTGCCGGTTCCATCGTGTCCTGCACGGATATAAAGCGCATAGGGCAGGCCCTGCTTTTCCTCCAGAACGGGATAATAGGTGCGGTCGAAAAAATCCTTCAGCGCGCCCGACCTGTAGCCCAGGTTTTCCGTGGTGCCGAGAATGATCGCATCGGCGGCACGCACATCGTCCGGTCCCGCCTCGAACGGCGACAGGGCGCGCACCGATACGCCCTCGATGTCAGGATGGGTCGCGCCCCGCAGGGCGGCATCACGGAGTGCCTGGGTGTTGGGCGACGGGGCATGGGCGACGATCAACAGGTGCTTCATTGGGCTGTTCCGGCGGTGCTGGACGGTCGGAGAAGAATAGTGCTTTGACGCGCACCTGTCGAAACGGAGGAACGCCCCACCGGGCCACGCTTTGACGCGGGCAGGTACCTTCCGCATCATGAGCCATCGACACCCAGCTCCAACAACCTGCGGATACCCGACATGACAGACGACACCGCCTATCAGCATATCCTGTACGAGGTCGCGCAAGGACGCGCGCGCATCACGCTCAACCGCCCGAAAAAACGCAATGCGCTGTCCATCGCGCTGCTCAAGGAACTGAATGACGCGCTATGGGAGGCCGACAACGACAAGTCCGTGCACTGCGTCATCCTGCGTGGCGCCGGAAAATCGTTCTGCGCGGGCTATGACATCACGCCGTCGGCCCCCAGCCCAGGCAACAGCCCCGGTACGGAAGGGCGGGTCTACCGGAACGGCGGTGTGTACTCGAACCCGACCATCGACGATGATATCTGGCGCCTGGAACAGGGCCAGCGACTGCGCATGACGCTGTTCGACATGCACAAGCCGGTGATCGCCGAAGTTCATGGCTTCTGTATCGCAGGCGGCACCGACATTGCCCTGCTCTCCGACATGGTGATTGCGGCCGACGATGCCATTATCGGTTTTCCGCCGGCGCGCGACCTTGGTTCGCTGCCGAACCAGATGTGGCTCTACAATTGCGGCCCGCAATGGGCGAAGCGCCTGCTCATGACCGGCGATACGATTACCGGCAGGGAGGCGCAACTCATAGGTCTGGTGATGAAGGCCGTGCCGGGCGAGCATCTCCGCAACGAAGTGGAAGGGCTGGCCGACAGGCTGGCAAAAATTGACCCGGACCTGCTGGCGGCCAACAAGCGCATCGTCAACCTGGGGCTCGAACTGATGGGAGCCCGCACGCTGCAGCGGCTGGCGGCGGAAAACGACGGGCGTGCACATCTGGCGCCCGGTACGCAACGGTTCCGGAAAGTTGCACAGGAACAGGGGTTGAAGGCGGCGCTGATCGCGCGTGATGCCGAATTCGGCGACGGCCGGGCCCGCGTCGATGGACCCGAACTCCGCGACGACAAGGGGCACCTCATCGCCCCGTGACCACACCGGGACCGCGGCCATGGCTCAGCCATGGCCTGGCGCGCGTCTGCCCTATCGACTATTCGTGCTGATGCCGCGAGTCATCCAGATCGACGCAAGTGCCGCGCTCGATCTGGATGGTGGCGTGATCCATGCCATGACGCAACTGCAGGCGTCGCTTCAGGGCCGCGGTGGTCCATTCCGTGGACGCGCCCTCGGAAATGCGTGCATGCAGAGTGATGATGGGCCGCTTCTGGCTGATCGACCAGACGTGGACATGATGAACGTCCACGACCCCCGGGACCGAGGCCACCAGATCCTCGGCAAGGGCACGCGTGTCGATCCCGTCCGGAACGCTCTCGAGCAGGATATGGCCGCTTTGCGCGACCACGACCCACGCCGAACGCAGGATGATGAGCGCCACGAGCACGGACAGGATCGGATCAATCGGTGTCCAGCCTGTCGCGAGAATGACCAGTGCCGCCACGATGGCGGCGACAGAGCCGAGCAGATCGCCAGCGACGTGCAGCATGGCGGCGCGAATATTGAGATTGTCGCGATCACCACTCGACAGGATCCAGAAGACCACGATATTGACGGCGAGGCCCGCCGCCGCCACCCAGAGCATGATGCCGCCCAGAACCTGTTCCGGCGCGGGCGCCATCAACCTGTGGAAGGCCTCGACCACAATCCAGGCGGCAATGGCGAACAGCGCCATGCCATTGGTGAACGCGGCAAGAACCGAGAAGCGATCCCATCCGTAGGACCGCTTCCAGTCTGCCGGACGCCGGGCCAGGCGGAAACCGAACCATGCGAGCATGAGGCCCGCGAAATCCGTGAGCATGTGCCCGGCATCGGCGATCAGCGCCAACGAGCCCGAGACCATGCCGCCGCCGACCTCGGCCAGCATGAACAGCCCGGTCAGGACGGCGGCCAACGCCAATCGGTTTTCGCTGACGCCATCCGTGTGGTCGTGGGCGGCATCGTGACCGTGATGATGGGAGTGTCCATGCCCCTGGTCAGCCCCATGCGCATGGTGTGGACCATGCGGTGCCTGATGACCGTGTTGATGGCGGCTGTTCATTGGGGCTCCCGGATCTGCCCTTTCCTCTAGCGGCCCTGACGCCGGCGGCCAAGCCGCCGGCCCCAACACATCAACGTCTCCTGTGGATTAATAGGGCGCTTTCGGAGGGAATTTCGGCTTGCGCTTCTCCAGGTGGCTGCCCAGCCCTTCCTTCATTTCGGGGCCGCCAAAGCCCAGGAACTCCAGCGCCAGGGACGCATCGAAGGTGGGGCCGGCCATGCGGAGCCAGTTGTTGAGCGAATGCTTGGTGAAGCGCATCGCGGTCTGCGCGCCGGCCAGCAACTTGTCGCAGACGCCATAGGCCGTGTCGATCACCTTGTCGTCGTCGGCGACCATCGACACCAGGCCCATGCGCTCGGCCTCCTCGCCCTTCAACACCTCGCACAGCAGGAGGTAATACTTGGCCTTGGCCATGCCGCTGAGGCGAGGCCAGATGATGGCGGCGTGATCGCCCGCCGCAACGCCTAGGCGGGTGTGACCGTCAATGATGCGCGTGTTTCTGCCGGCGATGGTGATATCGCACAGCAAGCCGGCGGCGAGACCCGCTCCGACCGAGACGCCTTCCATGGCGCATACCGTGGGCTTGGCGCAATTGATGACGCCATAGACCAGATCCGAGGCCTCTTTCCAGGTGCGCATCCTGGTCTCCCAGCTGCCCGCAATCTGCTCGACCAGCTTGAGATCGCCCCCCGCGGAATAT
>JBKDZY010000602.1:0-6289 GCA_047971765.1 Hyphomicrobiaceae bacterium
CATATGCGTAGTGATAGACATATCCGGTCTGCAGTTTGACGACCTTGTCGGTCAGGCGGCTGACAGTTGCCGCGGTCCCGTCGATGGTGCCGTCGATGACCGCCCCGTCACCGCCCTTCCAGAGGAAGCGGCCGATGGCCTGGGCCGGCCTGACGAACAGCCAGTCGTAGAGCTCGTCGAAGTACCACTTGTTGAGGAACAGCAGGTAGATCGGCCGGAAGGCGCGGGCGGTCGCGGCGGGCAGGTGTGGCGACACGATGTAGAAGAGATAGGCGAGCAGGAAACCGGCCAGCATGGCGATGAACGGCATGAAACCGACCCATCCGGGCAGCTCATGCATGGCATGCATGACATGCTCCGCCTGATGCCCCTGGTTATAGAGCGCGCCGCCCCAGAAGGCCAGGTAGTCGTGGCCGATGAAGAACTTCTGGAAGGCAAATCCGGTTGCGATGGCTCCGACGGCCAGCACGAACAGCGGCACCAGCATCACCATCGGGCTTTCGTGGGGCTCGTGGCTGCCATGGTGGTCGTCATGTCCGCCGTGGCCGTCATCATGGCCGTGTTTCCAGCGCGGGCTCTGATGGAAGGTCATGAACATCAGGCGCCAGGAATAGAAGGCGGTCATGAAGGCGGCGATCACCAGCAGCCAATAGGAGTAGTTGTAGGCGGTGTGGGCCGCATACGTGGCCTCGATGATGGCGTCCTTGGAGTGGAAACCGGCAAAGCCGATGACATGAGGAATGCCCACGCCCGTGAGTGCCAGGGTGCCGATCAGCATCATGGCCCAGGTGGTGGGAATCTTGTTCTTCAGGCCGCCCATGTGGCGCATGTCCTGCTCGTGGTGCATGGCGGTGATGACCGAGCCTGCGCCAAGGAACAGCAGGGCCTTGAAGAAGGCGTGCGTGAAGAGATGGAAGATGCCGGCCGAATAGGCGCCGACGCCGCAGGCTGCGAACATGTAGCCGAGCTGCGAGCAGGTCGAATAGGCGACGACCCGCTTGATGTCGTTCTGGACCAGGCCGATTGTGGCGGCAAAGAAGGCCGTCAGGCTGCCGACCAGCGTCACGATCTCGAGGGCGTGCGGAGCCTGCTCGAACAGGGGCGAGAGCCGGGCGACCATGAACACGCCGGCGGTCACCATGGTGGCGGCGTGGATGAGGGCCGACACCGGCGTCGGGCCCTCCATGGCGTCCGGCAGCCAGGTGTGCAGCAGGAGCTGGGCCGACTTGCCCATGGCGCCGACGAACAGCAGCAGGCAGAGCGTCGTCATGATGTCGACCTGGTGGCCGAGGAACATGAATGTCTTGCCGGCCTGGTCGGGGGCGGCTGCGAACACCTGGTCCAGGTTGATGGTGCGGAAGATGTAGAAAACGCCGAAGATGCCGAGCGCAAATCCGAAGTCACCGACCCGGTTGACGATGAAGGCCTTCATTGCCGCCGCATTGGCCTCAGGCTTGTGATACCAGAACCCGATGAGCAGATACGAGGCGAGGCCCACGCCTTCCCAGCCGAAGAACAACTGCAGGAGGTTGTCGCTGGTCACCAGCATGAGCATGGCGAAGGTGAACAGGGACAGATAGGCGAAGAAGCGCGAGCGGCTCGGATCGTCGTGCATGTAGCCCATCGAATAGAGATGGACGACGGACGAGACCGTGGTCACGACCACCAGCATGACGGCGGTGAGCGTATCGACACGGATGCCCCATGACACATCGAGGTCGCCGGAGGTCACCCACCTGAACATGGTGATCTTGGCGGTCGTATGCCCGAAGCCGACGTCGACGAACACGATCCAGGCCAGCACCGCGGCAATCATCAGGAACGCCGTGGTGATGATTTCGGATGCACGGTCGCCGATGGCGCGGCCGAACAGGCCCGCGATCAGCGCTCCGAGGATCGGAAGAAAGAGTATGGCTTGGTAGATCATTGCGTGCCCCGGGCCTCGCGTCGGCAGTTCTTCGATGGGAGGCAGATGTCTGCGATCGGTGTCGTGGTCAAAGCCTCACCCCTTCATCATGTGGATGTCTTCGACCGCGATCGTGCCGCGGTTGCGGAAATACGTGACAACGATGGCCAGTCCGATAGCCGCCTCGCCGGCGGCGACCGTGAGCACGTAGAGCGCGAACACCTGGCCCGACAGTTCCTGGAAGAAGCTCGAAAAGGCGACGAGGTTGATGTTCACGGACAGCAGCATCAACTCGATCGACATCAGGATGACGATGACGTTCTTGCGGTTGAGGAAGATGCCGAACACGCCGATGGTGAACAGGAAGGCCGCGACGACGAGGTAGTGGGGAAGCGCGATGCTCATTTCGTTCCTCCTGTCGCCAGCACCATCGGGGCCAGCCAGTTCCAGATCATAGCGAGGGCCATCAGCACCACGATGCCGCCGATGATCCAGTCGCGCGGCCGCATTGCGCCACCACGGCGCGCGTCGCGTTCGGCGCGCTTTTCGGCTTTCGCCCGTTCGGTGGCCCGGCGGCGTGCGTCGTCGAGCGAGGCAATCTTGCCATCGTCGTTGCTGCGGCCGGTGCCGTTGAGGCGCCCTGCCATCATGCCTTCTCCCTTTCGCGTTCGGCTTCAGGGATGGTGTAGGTGCCCGAGGGAACCTTGACGACGTCGATGGCGGTTGCCTTGTTGCGGGCATTCTGGGCCGAGATCGACTGGCGCTTGACGCCGGGCTTGTGGCGCAGCGTCAATACGATGGCGCCGATGATCGCGACCAGCAGGATGAGGCCGGCTGCCTCGAGGTAGTAGACGAATGGGTTGGTGTAGAGGACGGCGCCGAGTGCCTCGGTGTTGGTCAGGTTGCTGCCGGCCACCGAAGCGGGGCCGCGCGCGACCATGTCGCTGGTGGTGATGCGGAAACCGACCACCATGATCAGCTCGATCAGCACGATGATGCCGACCAGCGCACCCAGCGGTGCGTTCTTGATGAAGCCGGCGCGCAGTTCGGCGAAGTCCACGTCGAGCATCATGACGACGAACAGGAACAGCACGGCGACCGCGCCCACATAGACGATGACCAGGATCATGGCCAGGAACTCGGCCCCCATCAGCACGAACAGGCCGGCCGCGTTGAAGAACGCGAGGATGAGCCACAATACGGCGTGAACCGGATTTCTCGCCGTTATGACCATGACCGCCGAGGCAATGACCATGAACGAGAACAGGTAGAAGAATGAGGCGTGCAGAGCCATGTCGTGTCGGTCCCGTTCCAGTCTCGTCTGCCGTACCCTCGCCCCATGGGGGAGGGCGGTGTGGCTTACCTGTATTTCGCGTCGAGTGCGATGTTCTGCGCGATTTCGCGTTCCCAGCGGTCGCCGTTGGAGAGGAGCCGCTGCTTGTCGTAGAACAACTCTTCCCGTGTTTCCGTCGCGAATTCGAAATTCGGCCCTTCGACGATGGCTTCCACCGGACATGCCTCCTGGCACAGACCGCAGTAGATGCACTTCGTCATGTCGATGTCGTAGCGTGTGGTGCGCCGCGTCCCGTCGTTGCGCCGGGGGCCGGCCTCGATGGTGATCGCCTGGGCGGGACAGACCGCCTCGCACAGCTTGCAGGCGATGCAGCGTTCCTCGCCGTTGGGATAGCGCCGAAGCGCGTGCTCGCCACGGAAGCGCGGGGAGAGCGGCCCTTTCTCGAAGGGGTAGTTCAACGTTTTCTTGGGCGCGAAGAAGTAGCGCATCGCCAGTACGGTCGCGGATACGAATTCGCTCAGGAACAGCGACTTTATGCCCGTTGCCATGCTCATCGTGAAGCTCGCTCTATTCCAACCGTGTTCATCGAATACCCAGGCCGCCATATTGGATCACGCCGGCGACGATCACCACCATCGCCAGTGACAGCGGAAGGAAGACCTTCCAGCCGAGCCGCATGAGCTGGTCATAGCGGTAGCGTGGTACGATCGCCTTGACCATGGCGAACATGAAGAAACAGAAGACGACCTTGATCAGGAACCAGATGATGCCGGGCACCCAGTTGAAGGGCGCGACATCAATGGGTGGCAGCCAGCCGCCGAGGAACAGGATCGTGGTCATCGCGCACATCGTGGTGATGGCGACGTATTCGCTCAGCATGAACAGCAGGTAGGGCGCGGAAGAATATTCGACCATGTAGCCGGCGACGAGTTCGGACTCGGCCTCGACCAGATCGAAGGGCGGTCTGTTGGTTTCCGCCAGCGCCGATACGAAGAACACGATGAACATCGGGAAAAGCACCAGCCAATTCCAGTCGAGGAAACTGGCGGGCAACCCGATGGTGGTGCCGATGCCGGTATGCTGGGCGTTGACGATGGTGGTCAGGTTGAGCGAGCCGACCAGCAGCAGAACGGTGACGATCACGAAGCCGATGGAGACCTCGTAGGAGACCATCTGGGCGGCGGACCTGAGTGATGACAGAAAGGGATATTTCGAGTTCGACGCCCAGCCGCCCATGATGACGCCGTAGACGCCGAGCGACGAGATGGCGAGGATGTAGAGCACGCCGACGTTGATGTCGGAGATCACCCATTTGCCATGTGAAATGTTGAAGAACGCTCCCTCGCTGACCGGGATGACGGCCCAGGCGGCCAAGGCAAGGGTCGACGTGACCAGGGGGGCGAGCAGGAAGATGGCCTTGTTGGAGCCCGCCGGAATGACGGGTTCCTTCAGAAGGAACTTCAAGAGGTCGGCGAACGACTGGAACAGACCGAAGGGGCCGACAACGTTCGGGCCGCGGCGCATCTGCACCGCCGCCCAGACCTTGCGATCCATCAGGAGCAGGTAGGCGATGATCAGGAGCAGGCAGACGAGCAGCAAAAGGCTCATGCCGGCGGCCCAACCGAACCAGGTTATGGCGCCGCCCCACTCGTTCCAGAATTGTGCCAGGCTATCGGTCATCGGTCTTGCTACTCCGCCGCCTGTTGGTCGCGGGCATTGCCCGTCCTGAGTGCGCTCAGCTCAGCCATGACGGCGGAAGCCCGTGCAATCGGATTGGTAAAATAGAAGTCGGTGATGGCTGGCGCGAACGGCCGGTCGGAGACCTTCTGCCTGGCGTCGGATGCGATGCGCGCGATGGCGTCGCCTTCCTCGGCTTCGACCCGGTCGAGGCGGCCGAGCGACGGCGTCGCCTTGATCATCTGGGTGCGCAAGGCCTGCAGGCTGTCGAACGGCAGTTTGGCGCCGAGGCGGTCGGAGAGGGCGCGGATGATGGCCCAGTCCTCTTTTGCGTCGCCGGGCGGGAAGGCGGCCTTGCTGGTTTGCTGGGCGCGCCCTTCGGTGTTGACGTAGGTGGCGTCCTTCTCGGTATAGGCGGCGGCCGGCAGGATCACGTCTGCGCGGTGGGCGCCGGCATCGCCGTGGGTGCCCTGGTAGATGACAAAGGCGTTGCCGAGTTTGCTGACGTCGAAGTCGTCGGCGCCGAGGAGGTACACGACCTCCATGTCACCCTTGAGCATGGCCGCGAGATCGCGGCCGCCCTTGGCCGGGAGGAAGCCCAGATCAAGGCCGGCGACGCGGGATGCTGCATGATGCAGCACGTTGAAGGTGTTCCAGCCGGCGGCCTTGTCCTTGCCGGCATCGGTGGCGATGCGTGCGGCCAGGGCGAGGATGGCTTCGCTGTCGTCACGGTTGAGCGCACCCGAGCCGACGATGACGAGCGGGTTCTTTGCCTGGGCCAGGACACCGGCGAAGGCGTGCTTGCCGTCTGCAAGTGAGGCGAGAGCGTCAGGTCCCTTGCCGATCAGCTCGTAGTCATAGGTGAGGTCAGCCGGGGCGCCGACAACACCGATCCTGACACCGCCATGACGCCAGCGCCTGCGGATGCGGGCGTTGAGGACAGCCGCTTCAAGGCGCGGGTTGGTACCGACCAGCAGGATGGCGTCTGCCTGGTCGATGCCTTCGATGGTGGCGTTGAACAGGTAGCTGGCGCGGCCATGCTGGGTGCCGAGCCTGCTGCCATCCTGGCGACAATCGAAGTTGCGGCATCCGGCCTTGGAGAACAGCTCCCTGGCGGCGTACATTTCTTCTGCGCCGGCCAGATCACCCGCGATCACGCCAACCTTGTCCGGGTTGACGTTTTCCATGCGGGCCGCGATCGTGTTGAAGGCTTCCTGCCAGGTCGCGGGACGCAGCTTGCCGTTCTCGCGGACGTAGGGACGGTCCAGGCGCTGGGTGCGCAGGCCGTCGGAAACGTGGCGGGTCTTGTCGGAGATCCACTCCTCGTTCACCGCGTCGTTCACGCGCGGCAGGATGCGCATCACCTCGCGGCCACGGACATCGACGCGGATGGCGGAGCCGAGGGCGTCCAT
>JBKDZY010000603.1:0-9717 GCA_047971765.1 Hyphomicrobiaceae bacterium
GGGAAGATGTGTTGCTGCCCGACCGGCAATCGGCGGCGCTGGCGGCAGCGGCCCGCAAGGAAAACCCCAATGCCGTCGGCAGCATTCCGCTCGAATACATCGACGAGACGCTTCAGTTCCATCCGGAATGGGTGGTGGACAAGATCTCGCCGCGGCCCTTGCTGCTGATCACCACGGATGATGATCGTCTGGTGCCGCCGGAGGAGTCCGAGGCGCTGTTTGCGAAAGCGGGCGAGCCCAAGAAGCTGGTGACGCTGAAGGGCTGGGGGCACTACGAGGTCTACGCTGGCCGGGCCTTCGAGGAAGTGATGGCGGAGACCGTCGCCTGGTACCAGACCTATCTGCCCGCTCGGGTTTGACAGCAGCTTCTTGCGGGGACTCCAGCGTGATGGGGGCCGCGGGCCTGCGCATGGACCGGACCGGCGGTTTTCGTTTCTGCCGCCGATCCGATCATCTCAAGCGTCCGGGGAAGCGAGTGCGCTACAAGGAGGTAGCGCAACGGGTTGGTGTTGCGTTCAAGCTGTCCTGCCTTCGACGAAGGCTTTCACCAGGATGTGGGCGATGGCGTGTCTGCCCGGGGCGGTCAGTCCTTCGGGATGGCTGCCCTCAAGCATCATGCGCGCCTCGTCGCGGGTGAACCAGCGGGCCTCGGCCAGTTCCGTCTTGTCGACGGTGATGTCGGTGGTCTCGGCATGGGCGATGCAGCCCATCATCAGGGAATGGGGAAACGGCCAGGGTTGGCTCTGCAGGTAGTCGACGCGGCCAACCTTGATGTTGGTTTCCTCCAGGACTTCGCGGCGGACGGCGTGCTCGATATCCTCGCCGGGTTCGAGGAAACCGGCCAGGGTGGACCACATGTTGTTCGCGTAGCGGTATTCGTGGGCCATGATGCAGCGTTCGCCATCGGTAACCAGCATGATGACGACCGGATCGGTGCGCGGGAAATGGTCCATGCCGCACCCGGTGCACTTGCGGCGCCAGCCGCCGTCCATCATCTGTGATGGTGCACCGCATTTGCCGCAATAACTGGAATTCTCGTGCCATTGCGCCAGGGCGCGGGCCTTGCCGGCGAGTGATTGCTCGGCGGAACTCAGGACGCCCTGCATGGCCAGCGACCTGAGGTCCACGGACGGCCGCAGGTATTGGGCCGCGCCTTCGAGGCGCTGGGCTTCATGCTCGGAAATGGCGATGGCGAAGTGCGGTGTGCCGTCATCACGGGAGACGCCAAGGAACAGGGCGCGGTCCTCCGGCAGGCCGAGCTGGGTAGCCTCGTGCCGGCTCAGCCATCTGAGTTTGGCGCTGGTACGGTCCGGACCTGGCGTTATGACGGGTTTCAGGTCGCAAAAGGGGAGGATCTTGACTGTGGGAGATGCAAGCTGGGCGTCGACCCAGTCCTTGTCCGGTCGCTTCGGGCTCATGCGGTCGAGCAGGGCGGTGGCGGCGAGTGTCGGCATGGTTGATCCTCTTCCTCTTCTGCGTGAAACGAGAGCACAGGCTTGCAGGTGGTGCAACCGATCAGTCCGCCCTGGGGCCGGGCCGAGGGCCCCGAACTGGCCGCATGGGAATAGCGGCTTGCGTGGGAGGGTGCCGTCGCTTAAGTAGTGGCCGGGAGGTTGGTGGCGGGCGGGTCCCTCGCCAACCGGGTCAGGTCCGGAAGGAAGCAGCCCTAACGATCAGGAAACGGGTCGTCGCCAGCCTCTCTAGATTTCATATGTTCGGCGTATGCCGGAGGCCAATGCCCCCAGATGCGCCGGGCGTTGCCGGGACCGGTAGGACTCGCTGTCCCTTGCCGCCGATTTTGTCGATCAGGCCCGGTGTGCTCCGGAACGCCCGACATGAGACAATGTCCGTGCAGGCAATCGCCGGGATCGCAGGGCAGGAGAGGGCTGGAGCACATCCATGAGCGATGACGGCGACAGGGTGGACATGCCAGACGCGCCGCAGGACGGGCCGGGCCTTTTCGGCTCCGATGCGCCGCCTGCCACGGGATCAGGCTATGTGGTCCTGGCCCGCAAATACCGGCCGCAGACCTTCGAGGACCTCATCGGCCAGGACGCGATGGTGACGACGCTGCGCAACGCGTTCGCGACGGAACGCATTGCACAAGCCTACATGCTCACCGGTGTCCGGGGAGTCGGAAAGACGACCACGGCACGCATCCTGGCGCGCGCACTCAACTATGCGGGCGAGGACGGCAACGACACGCCGACGGTGGATCTGGCCAAACCGGGACGGCACTGCCACGAAATCATCGAGAGCCGGCATCCGGATGTGATCGAGATGGACGCCGCGTCCAACACAGGCGTGGACAATATTCGCGAGATCATCGAGAGCGCGCGCTACAAGCCGATGGTGGCGCGCTACAAGGTGTTCATCATCGACGAGGTCCACATGCTCTCGAAGGGCGCCTTCAACGCCCTTCTGAAGACGCTGGAAGAGCCGCCGCCGCACGTCAAATTCATCTTTGCCACCACGGAAATCCGCAAGGTGCCGGTGACGGTGCTGTCGCGTTGCCAGCGCTTCGATCTCCGGCGGGTCGATGTGCCGTTGCTGACGCGCCATTTCAAGATGATCGTCGGCAAGGAAGGGGCGGAGGCCGAGGACGAGGCGTTGTCGCTGATTGCGCGGGCGGCAGAAGGCTCGGTGCGCGACGGGCTGTCGGTGCTCGACCAGGCCATTGCGATGGGCTCTGGCAAGGTGACCGAAGCCGATGTGCGCGCCATGCTCGGGCTTGCCGACCGCGGCCGGCTGTTCGATCTTCTTGAGATGGTCTTCAAGGGGCAGGCATCGGCGGCGCTCGAGGCGTTTGGCGCACTCAACCGGGATGGTGCGGACCCCGTGCAGACGCTGGCGGACCTTGGCGAGGGCGTGCATATCGCGACGCGCATCAAGGTGGCGGGACAGGATGCGGCCGGAGACGGTTTGTCGGCGGAAGAGAAGCGCCGGGCTGAAGCCCTGGCGGAAAAGCTCTCCGTTGCCGTGCTGTCGCGTGCGTGGTCGATGCTGCTCAAGGGGCATGACGAGGCCGGACGGGCGCCTAGCGCATTGTCGGCGGCCGAAATGGTGCTGATCCGCATTGCGCACGCGGCGGATCTGCCATCGCCCGAAGATATCATTCGCCGCCTTGGCAGTGGTGACAGGCGGTCTCCCGCTGCTGAAGCCACACAGCCATCGCCCGCAGCAGTGGAGGCACGGACGCCGCTCAACCGGAGTTCCGAAGACGGCGCGCGCGCGTCGGTGGGAGGGAAGCCGGAGAGCGCCGGTGTGCCGGCATCACAGAGTCCGATGGCTGCCGCTGCCGGAAGGGCAGGTTCTTCCGAACCGCCTCCGCCGATGAGCCTGGACGATTATGGCGCGGATGACGAACCGCCGGAGTTTGACGAGGAAGATCCGGACATCCTGCCGGCTGTGGTGCTGGGGTTCGATGATCCGAAAACGTTCGAGGAGGTGGTGGAGGTGGCGGCCAAGCGCCGGGAGGCGAAGCTGCGGGTGCACCTTGAAGAGCATGTCAGTTTGATCCGCTTCGATCCGCAAGGTGCAATCGAACTGGCGTTGTTGCCGGGGGCGCCACCGGAGCTTGGCAATGAACTGCGCGAAAAGCTCAACAAATGGACCGATCGGCGGTGGGTGGTGGCGATTGGCCGTGGGCGCGGGGCTCCGCCGCTTGGCGAAGTGCGCCGTGAGCGCGAGGCCGCAGAGCTTGAAAAGTTGCGGGCTCATCCGGCCCTTGCCTCGCTGCTGGAAACATTCCCTGATGCGAAAATCGTTGGCGTGAAACCGGCCAGCGTGGCGGATGATGAGAGCGATACTGGCACCGGTTGAGCCGTTCTCTCCCCTATTTCATTGTTTTTAAATGTGAATTTCTGCGCATCCTGCAGGATGTGCAGCCTTTCTCGGGCGGGTCGCGTGTGGCCGGTAGGATATGTCGTCGCAGGGTGGTTGTCTGGACATATTGTGCGGTTGGCGATAGCAAATCATAGGATTTTGCCTGGGTGCCGGTTTAATTGGGCGTCCTGTGCCGCCGATCGAGAGGAGACCTGAGTGATGAGCATCTCAAGGACACTGGAAAACGTTGATGCGACCGCCGCCAGCCAGGGTTGGCTCGATGCGTTCGAGGCGGCAGCCAAGAAGGGCGACGCGAACGCGGCCGCCCAGTTGTTCGTGCCGGAAAGCCACTGGCGGGACCTGGTGTCATTCACATGGCATCTGCAGACGGCGAGCGGGCGTGATGCCATCAGGGATCAGCTCGCTGAGACGCTCGGCAAGATCAAGCCGCGGAAGATGCGCCTGGACAAGAACCGCACGCCGCCCCGTATCGTCATGCGGGCAGGGGTGCGCAACATCGAATCGTTGTTCACCTTCGAGACGGAATTCGGCGATGGCACGGGTGTCCTGCGGTTGGTGCCGGGGGCGTCGGAGAACGATGGCCTCAAGGCGTGGGTGCTGCTGACGGCGCTTGAGGACATCCGGGGGCACGAACAGCGGATCGGCCCGCGCCGTCCGCGGGGTGAGGAGTGGTCCGGTGGGTTCGGCGGCGAGAACTGGATGGACCATCGCATCAAGACCGTGGCCTACGAGGACCGCGAGCCGGCCGTGGTGATCGTCGGTGGCAGCCAATCGGGGCTTGGCATTGCGGCGTGTCTCAATGTACTCGGCATCGATACGCTGGTGATCGACAAGCAGGAGCGGGTTGGTGACGCCTGGCGCAAGCGCTATCACAATCTGACGCTGCACAACGAAGTGTTCGTCGACCACCTGCCCTACATGCCGTTCCCGTCGAACTATCCGGTCTACATTCCGCGCGACAAGATCGCGAACTGGCTCGAGTTCTACGCCGACACCATGGAGATCAATATATGGAACTCCACGGAATTCACCGGTGGGAGCTTTGATGAGAAGACCAAGACGTGGAGCCTGGATGTCAAGAAGTCCGATGGTTCGACGCGCACGTTGAAGCCGCGCCATGTGATCTTCGCGACGGGTGTCAGCGCCATTCCGATCATGCCGAGGATGCCGGGTATCGAGACGTTCAAGGGCGAGTTGATGCACTCGTCGAAGTACAACAACGGCAGGGCCTTCAAGGGCATGAATGCCGCGGTGCTCGGGACGGGCAACAGCGGCCACGACGTGGCGCACGACCTGTGCATCAGCGGCGCCAACACGTCGATGGTGCAGCGGAACGCAACGCTCATCGTCAGCCTGAAGGAGGCGCAGCGCGTCTACGAGCTCTACCAGGAGGGCTTGTCGACCGATGAATGCGACATGATCGCAACGGCGTCGCCGTACCCGGTTCTGCTGCACGGCTACAAGCTGACTGCGAAGCTGTGCAACAAGGCCGACGAGAAGCTCCATGCAGGCCTGACCAAGCAGGGGTTCGCCCTCACCAATGGCGGGCCGGAGGATGCCGGCTTCCAGATGAAGTACCTGACGCGCGGTGGCGGCTACTACTTCAACGTGGGCTGTTCGGACCTCATTGTCGATGGCAAGATCTCGCTCATCCAGCATGGTGAAATCGAGCGCGTGGTGCCGGAAGGCCTGAAGATGAAGGATGGCAGCACTGTGCCGCTCGACGTGATCGTGGCGGCGACCGGCTACAAGAACCAGCAGGACGTGGTGCGCCACTTCCTGGGCGATGAGATTGCCGACCGGATCGGCGAAGTCTGGGGCTTCGGTCCTGACGGTGAAATGCACAACATGTGGCGGCGGACGCCACAGCAGGGACTTTGGTTCGTCGGCGGTGGCCTGCCGCATGTCAGGATCTATTCCAGGTTCCTGGCGCAGCAGATCAAGGCCGTGGAAGAGGGCATGATCGAGCCGACGATGCCGAACCCGGTTGGAGAACCGGACAACGCGGAACCTGCCATGCCCGTCGTGCATGAGCCGGCCATGGCCATATAAGCCAATGCAAGCCATGATGGCGGCTCATTGACAGCTGAGACCATGGAGGCTCGATTGACAGTTGACCGTAACGCCATCCTCGCCGCAGTGCGCGGCGAGGAAAAGTGGGTGAGCGATCTCTTCGACGAGCTTCGGGCGGGCAGCCTCGACAAGACCGGACCAGGGGTAACGCGCGATACTTTCGGCGCCGGCGAGCAGTTCGGTTATGGCGTGATCGAGGCCCAGGCGGCGGCGATGGGGCTTGAGCGCCGTTATGACCACGCGGGCAATCTGTTCATGACCCGGGCCGGGCAGGATCGCTCGTTGCCTGTGGTGATGATGGGCTCTCACATCGACTCTGTTGCGAAAGGCGGCAACTTCGACGGGGCCGCCGGTGTCGTTGGCGGGCTTGTTGCCATGCGGGTGATGGAAAAGCTGGGCATAACGCCGGCGGTCGACGTATCCACCATGGCAATCCGGGCCGAAGAGAGCGTCTGGTTCCAGGTCTCCTATATCGGGTCGCGGGCGGCTTTCGGCGTGTTGCCGGATGGTGCGCTCGAGGCGCCGCGGGTGGATACCGGACGGCCGCTTTCCGAGCATATGGCGGCGTGTGGAGCAGATATTGCGGCGCTCCGGCGTGGTGATGCGTCGTTGAAGGCCGAGAATATCCGCGCGTGGGTCGAGATCCACATTGAACAGGCGCCGCAGCTTATCG
The DNA here is from genome assembly GCA_047971765.1 of Hyphomicrobiaceae bacterium. GTDB lineage: Bacteria > Pseudomonadota > Alphaproteobacteria > Rhizobiales > Hyphomicrobiaceae. The sequence goes on from JBKDZY010000603.1 coordinate 6,593, forward strand.
AGGCGGGCCGTTCGGTTGCGATCGGTACCGGCGTGCCTGGGAATTTCCGATATCCGGAGATCAAGGTGCATGGCGAGTGGGCCCATGTCGGCCTGCCGCGCCGGTTCCGGCATGACGCGGTGCTGGCCGCCAGCGACTTCGCGATCGGTCTCGACGAGATCTGGAAGGCGGCGGACGAGGCGGGCGAGCCGATGGCCTTTACCATTGGCAGGTTCGGCACGGATCCGGCAGAGCATGCGTTGACCAAGGTACCGGGCCTGATGACCTTCAGCCTGGACGTCCGCGCCTACGACCGGGCCTACCTTGCGCAACTTGAAGAGAAGGTCAAAGCGCTGGTGAAGCGCATTGAAGCTGTGCGCCGGGTGAAATTCGATCTGGGTCCCAGGGCTTCGGCAGATGTGGCGCCGTCTGATGCCCAGGTGATGGCGCGCCTGACAGCTTCTGCCGGTCAGCTTGGCATCGAGACCATGCCACTCGCCAGCCCGGCATCGCACGACACCGCCACCTTCACGGTGGCGGGCGTCCCATCGTGCATGCTGTTCGTGCGCAACGCCAATGGCAGTCACAATCCCTATGAGGCGATGGAAATACCTGATTTTCTCGATGCGTGTGCCATCCTGTCGGGTTGGCTGATCGAGACTGCGGGACACCAGTAGATCGCACCATGGCCCCCACTGTGCAGGGCCATGGTGCTTGAGCAGGGTTCGCCGTTATACGTCCGCGAAATCACACATCCACGAAATCGCCGGTGCCTTCGTTGAGAACGGTCAGGGCGCCGGTGGCAATATCGAAATGGGCGCCGTGAAGAGCAACGCGGCCCTTGCTTTCCAGCGTCTGGATGCAAGGGAATGTCCGCAGGTTGGCGAGTGAGGCGACGACGCCTGCACGTTCCAACGCGGCAGCCATGTCGGTGACGGGCTTGCCGCTCAGCTCCCTCTGGACATCGTCGCGGGCGCCATCGAGCATCGACATCCAGTTCGAAATGAAATGTGCGTCGGTCTCGCGGGCGGCGTTGCGCTCCAGGCAGGACCGGATGCCGCCGCAACTCGAATGGCCAATCACCACGATATGCCGGACCCGGAGATTGAGGGCTGCGAATTCCAATGCGGCGGACACGCCATGGAAACGGCCCGAAGTCTCGTAGGGCGGCACGAGATTGGCGACGTTGCGGACCACGAACAATTCACCGGGCATGGCCGAGAAGATGGTCTCGGGATCCACACGGCTGTCACAGCAGGACACCACCATGACATCGGGTGCCTGGCCGCGGTCTGCCAGCTCTTCGTAGCGGTCCTGTTTCGGCGCGTAGTGCCGGAAACGGAACCGCCGGTAGCGGTCGGTGAGATGCTCGGGGAGTAGGGACATGGCTCTCGTCCGGTTGCTCGGGTGTGTTGCGATGCAATATCCTGATCAATCCCGGATTGCGGGCCACGTCAAGTCATGCAACAGCTTCGGCAGCAAGACGCAGCACCTCGGGTGTCGCACCAGACAGCAGCATGGTGCCGACCTGATTGTCCTTGGAAGCGGCTTTCCAGTCCCTGAGGCGGCCTTTTATGCGGTCTGCGTTGCCGATCAGCGCCAATTCATCGATGAGCTTGTCGGGGACGGCCGCCATGGCTTCCTTGCGGCGGCCTCCCAGGAAATTATCCTGGATTTCGGCGGCTGCCGCCTCGTATCCGAGGCGCTTGGCGTAGTCGTTGTAGAAGTTCTTCTCGCGGGCGCCCATGCCTCCGATGTAGAGCGCCAACTCAGGGCGCAGGGCGTCGCGGCACTTCTCGAGATCGTCTCCCATTGAAACCTTGACGAAGGGGGTGATGTCGAAGTTCTCGAGGGTTTGCGGCCTGCCGGCCTTGGCCATTCCTTCGAGAACCGGCCTGGTGATGAGATCGGCCTTCTCGGGACTCATGAAGATGGGCTGCACGCCGTCTGCCACTTCTCCTGCCATCCGCAAGCCGCCGGGTGCGATGGCGGCGGTATAGATCTTGATGTTGGTGTTCGGTTTCTGGATGGTTTTCAGTGGCTTGCCGAGACCGGTGGAGCCCGGCCCATTGTAGGGGATGTCATAGTTGTCGCTGTGGAATTCCAGCGGCTCCTCCCGGGCCATCACCTTGCGCACGATCGAGATGTATTCCCGCATGCGTGTCAATGGCTTGCCATAGGGAACGCCGTGCCATCCTTCCACCACCTGCGGGCCAGAGGGACCAAGACCCAGGTGAAAGCGGCCGTTCGACATGGCCGCGAGCGTCATGGCGGTCATGGCCGTGCAGGCGGGCGTGCGGGCGGGGATCTGCATGATGCCGGTGCCAACCTTGATGCGGCTGGTGCGGGCCAGTGTCCAGGTGACCGGCGTTACGCTGTCGATCCCGTAGGACTCGCCCTGCCAGACAGACTCATAGCCCAGGCGTTCGGCTTCCAGGACAAGGTCGGTGGCAGGACCACCTACTTCGCCGCTGTAGCGCAGCAGCATCCCGAGTTTCATAGCGCGTCTCCGAAATTGCATGTAAATCGGTTCATTCCACCACGCGGAGCGCGGGTGAGACAACCGATTTGCAAATCGGTGACGGCAGTTTTGCACGCACAAGCCCGTTTCCCAGGTTGGGCGACGACGCGGTCCCGGTTTACGGGGTGAATGTCTCTGCGGCCATCGGGTGTTAGCGCCGCTTGTACTTGGTGGCATAGCCAGCGTCGATCAAGGCCTGCTGACAGCCGGGAGAGAGATCCTTGGCCTTGGCTTCCATGCACCTGCGTAGTGCGGTCGAGCCAAGTTCATAGGGTGAGCAATGGCGGTGATAGTCGCCTGTGCAGTAGGCTTCGACCCTGGGCGGGTAGGTGTAGACGCGCTGTTTGGGCGATTGAGCAGCGCTAGCTGCATGAGACGCGAAAAAAATCGGAGAAGAGAAAACCAAAGCGGAAATTCCGGCAACAAGGTGCCGTGAGATTGTGAACATCTGAACCCCCAGCGGCTGTGCTTAATATGAAGATCGTAGCTGCTTTGCCGGTGCGCGCGCCAGTCTGACGAGAGATGTTCAATAAAATGACAGGCAAGATGTGGTGAACTGGCAACGATTGCCTGGCGGTTCTGGTCGCGCAGGCTTAAGTTTTTAAAACTACGAGAACAATCTATT
>JBKDZY010000604.1:0-4796 GCA_047971765.1 Hyphomicrobiaceae bacterium
CGCGGTGGTGAGGGCCAGGAAGTCAGCCCGCGGGATGAGTTTTGCCAGGTCCTTGTCGGCGTGCACCTCGTCGGCCGCGCCGCCGCCCTTCGATGGATCGCGGCGGGTGCCGATGACGGTCATGCCGAAGGCCTTGCAGAAGTGTGCAAGGCGCTGTCCGATGCCGCCGAGGCCGACAATCAGCACGGTCTTGCCTTCGATCTCGTCCTCACGGATGCGGCGATCGCCCTGCATGGGACGCCAGAACTTCCGGGCTTGATTGTCGCGCAGGGTATGCAACTGGCGCGACAGGGCGAGCATCATGGCGATGGCCTGCTCGGACACGGCGTTGGCGTTGACGCCCTGGCCGCTCGCAAGGCGGATGCCGTGTGCCTTCATGACCTCGCGATCATACTGGTCGGTGCCGGCGCTGATGGACTGGATCAGTTTCAGGCGGCTGGCCAGTGGCGCCAGTTCGCTCTTCCACATCATCGAAACGCACAGCGCGTCGGCGGAGGGCAGCTTGGCCTTCAGTTCATCGGCCGTGCGGGCCACATCGAAATTCATGCCGGTGTTGCGGGCCTTGAACGGCTCGTCGAACTCGTAGGCGACGTGGGCGAAAAGAACGTTGAGGTCCTTGTTCGGCGGCATGGTCATGAAGGGAGTCCTTTGTGTCGCGGCGTGTCTGTTGCTGCCGGGAGGAAGGTCAACGGGGTGTGCGTTGGCTGGCGGCTGTCCGGGCCCTGGCCGCGCCTTCGCGTGCCATCTCGGCGCACAGGCCAGTGTAGGCTTCCGGGTCGAGCAGCCGTGTGATGGCATCCCGACTCATGTGCTTCGTGACGCGGGGATCGGCGGCGAGCACGTCCGCGAACGCGCGGCCTTCGGTGAAAGCGGCCTGGGCTGCATCGTAGACGACGTCATGGGCGTGCTGGCGGCCAAGCGTCTGGCCGAGATCCAGCATGATGGCTTCCGCCATGATCAGGCCGCCGCCAAGATCGAGATTGGCGCGCATCCTTTCAGGCACGAGTTTCAAGCCGCTGATGATTTCCGTCAGGCGTGCCAGCATGTCGCCGGTCGCGATGGCGGACCGCTCGTCGGCGGCGTCCATCATCAGGGTGGTGGTACGGTCGGCCTCGTGCTCGGTGTACATGGCCTCGAGGGCCAGAGGCACCTGGGAGCGGATGTCGGCGGCCAGTGCGATCACGTCCTGGCAGAGCTTCGGGTTGCGCTTCTGGGGCATGGTGGACGAGCCGACGGTTCCCGGCGGGACAGGCTCCTCGACCTCGCCGAACTCGGTCTTCATGAGGGTATAGATCTCGCGTCCGATCTTGCCGCAGGTGGCGGCCAACATGCCAAGGATGCAGACGTTTTCCGCCAGATGGTCGCCGATGGTGCGGCTTGGCACGGCCATGCTGCCGAAGCCCAGGTGCTTGCCGATGCCAGCCTGAACGGGCGGGCCCATTTTGCCGAGCGACGCGAAGGTGCCGGCGCCACCGCCGAGCATGGCGACGAACAGGCGCGGGGCGGCCTGGTCGAGACGGTCGGCATGGCGCAGCAACTCGTCGATCCAGGCGGCGACCTTGTAGCCGAAGGTTGCTGGAACGGCATGTTGGCCATGGGTGCGGCCCGGCAGCACCATGTCCGCACTCTTCTCGGCAAGATCGGCCATGGCGCGCAGCAGTGTGGCGATCTGCTTCTGGTAGATAGCGTGTGCCTGCCGGAGGACCAGAAGGTCACCGGTCTGCGTGATATTCTGGGTGGTGGCGCCCCAGTGGACCCAGCCGCCGAATTCCTCGCCGGTGACGCGCGACAGCTCCCACACCAGTGGCACCAGCGTGTGGCCAGTGCGCTGGAAGCCCTCGTCGATGCGAGCACGATCCATCCGGTCGAGGCGGGCCGCCTTCCCGATGGCGGCGGCCGCGCCCTTGGGGATGATCTCCAACTCCTCCTGGGCCTTGGCGAGGGCAACCTCGACGTCGAGCCAGGCCTGCCAGCGGTTCTCCTGGCGATAGAGGGCCCTGAGGCCCGGGTCCGATACGCGCGTCGCGGTGGGGAGGGTATCGCTCATGGCTTACCTTCGATTGTCAGGCCTCAGAAGCCGTAGAGGCGGGCGGGGTTGTCGACCAGGATTTTCCGGCGAATGGAGGTGTCGGGGGCCCATTCGGGGAGCTGGTTGAGGAGAAGCCCATCGTCAATCGGATAGAAGGGGCGGACATCGGTGGGCTTGAGGCCTGGGGCGTCGCTGTCCGGGTGTGGCCAATCTGTGCCCCAGAGTATCCGGTCAGGGTTGGCGCTGATGAGGGCCTGGGCCAGGGGGCATGCATCCTTGTAGTCGGGACCTTTGGCGGAGGCGCGATAGGCGCCGGAAATCTTGACGTAGGCGCGGCCGGATTCCAACAGGTCGCACAAGTCGCTGAAGCCAGGCTGGCTGGTGCCAAGGGCTGCATCGGCGCCGCCGAAATGATCAAACACCACAGGCACGGGAGAGGCCAGAACGCTGTCTTTCAAGGCCGTCACCATGTCGAGCGTGGTGTAGAACTGGACATGCCAATTGCGCCTGGCCATGCGCTGGGCGGCGGTGGAGAAATGTGACAGGGCTGCGGACTGGTCGTTCATGCCCGCGGTCGCCAGGTTCAGGCGGATGCCGCGCATGCCATCGCGGTGGAGCTGGTCCAATTGCTGGTCCGTGGTCGTCTCGTCGATTACCGCGACGCCGCGCGCCTCGCCACGGTAGGCCTTCATGCCCCATACACTCGCCCGGTTATCAGGACCGTAGACACTGGGGGTGACAATGACCACGCGCTGCATCCTGAGGGCGTGGTGGAGGCTTGCCATCTCCTCCGGCAGGGCTGTCTCGGGTGTGTAGACCCGCCCTTCGAACCAGGGAAACTCGTCCGTGGGGCCGTGGATGTGCGTGTGGCAGTCACAGGCGCCGGCGGGCACGTCGAAGTTAACGGTGGTCCCGGGCTGGGGCGCCTTGTGGGCGGGATTGGCGGTGGTCATCGGTGGCCTCGGCAACAGTTGGGGGGCGAACGACACCCTTCCAGACGCGTGGGCGAATGTCCAATGGCAAGGCTGTGCCTTGACGCGCGCGGCGCGGCAGCCGAAACCAATGGGGAGATCCGTGACATCCGACCAAGGGAAAACATATCATGAGACCGCTTGAAGGGCTCACTGCCATTTCGCTGGAGCAGGCCATTGCCGGGCCGATGTGCGGCCGGCTGCTCGCCGATGGTGGTGCCCGTGTCATCAAGGTCGAGCGCCCGGAAGGCGATTTCGCGCGCAACTACGACCGGATGCTGGAGGGCGACAGCATCTATTTCGTCTGGCTCAATCGCGGCAAGGAATCCGTGGTCGTGGACCTGACAAAGGAGGAGGACAAGACGTTCTTTCGCGGACTTGTCGCCAAGGCCGACATCCTGGTGCAGAACCTGAAGCCCGGATCGCTCGCCAAGCTCGGCTTTGCACCGGATGACCTGGTGAAGGCGCATCCGAAACTGATTGCCTGCTCGATCTCGGGTTATGGCGACACCGGGCCTTATGCCGATCGCAAGGCCTACGATATGCTGATCCAGGCGGAGTCGGGTCTTGCGTCGGTGACCGGGAGTGCGGATGAGCCGTCCCGCGTTGGCATTTCCATCGTTGATATCACCACCGGGCATCACGCCTATGAAGCGATCCTGGAGGCGCTGATCCGGCGTGGTGCGACCGGAGAAGGTGCACATATCCGGCTGTCGATGTTCGATGTCATGGCCGAATACATGAGCGTGCCGTTGCTGCAGGGCGTGCAGGGACATCCCCAGCCGCGGATCGGATTGAGGCACACGGCGCTCGCTCCCTATGGCGTGTTCCAGACGCGCGATGATCAGCCGGTGCTGATTGCCATCCAGAACGAACGCGAGTGGCGGGCGTTTTGTGAAAAGGTGCTGGAAGCGCCGGACGTGGCGTCCAATCCCAAGTTCGCGATGAACCCGGACAGGGTGGCCAATCGCGAGGAAATGGACCGGTTGATCCAGGCATGGTTCGCACGCCATGACGTGGCCGATGCCATTGCGAAGCTGGATGCGGCCCAGATTGCCTTCGGTCGCGTGAGCGACTGGGCGGCGTTGCGCGATCACCCGCATCTGCGCCTCACGGAGATCGGCTACTCCAAGGGGACCGTGAAAATGCCGGCGCCGGCGGCCCTCTGGAAGGGTGGCCTCAAGACGGCGGGGCGCGTGCCGGCGCTTGGAGCGGATACGGACCGGATCAAGAAGGAAGTGCTGGGCTAGACCGATTTCCGGCTTTCCTGGAAATCGGTATGACTCGTTTGCGCTCACGGACCGTATCGGCCTTCGGCCTGGTCCTCCGCGGGGGCGGGCCATAAGGCCCGGGCCGCGGTTGCGGCCTGAGCGTTTCCATTGAAACCGGCAACGCCACAAAGTGGAAACGCTGTAGGTCCGCTGGCGTGAGGATCAGGCCACCTTCTGGTAGGCATCGCCCAGCGAGATGGTCGTCCGTTGCATCAGGCGGCGGTATTTCTGGCCGTCGTAGGGCGTGGCGCGATGGACGGCGGCACGGTTGTCCCAGACGACCACATCGCCAGTGCGCCATTGGTGGGCATAGGTGTTTTCGGGACGTGTGGCGCGGGCGAGCAGGTCATCCAGCAGCGCCCGGCTCTTTTCCCAGGGCCAACCGACGATTTCCTTGGCGTGGACGCCGATCATGACACCCTTGCGGCCCGTGAGCGGGCAGGTCTGCACGAGAAGATGACGGGCCCCGGGCAATGTTGCGGCTTCCTTCTCGGTAAAGGTGAAGCCGACGAGGCTGCGCGAATA
>JBKDZY010000605.1:0-9493 GCA_047971765.1 Hyphomicrobiaceae bacterium
CTTCAAAACGCGCCGCAGCCTTCATCGACCTAAGGGCACACATCGAACACGACCACAAGCTCGCTCATTGCAAGCTGGCACGTCGTCAATGCTGCCTATTCATTTGAAAATTCTACCTGGCCCGGCTTGTCGGCCTTATCGGGGCCAGAAGCGCCATTACCATCGCCATTGCCAACAACGCAGTGCCCACGAAATATCGGTCGGCCAATGTCCACATGATACGCATCCCCTCGCGACAACCCGGACCTGCTTTCTGGAGCCTTAGTCTCCAAACTTGCAGTTCGATTATCGACACGTTACCTTTACGTTACGTTAACACTTTGTCAGCATGCGTACCATAGTGGCACGCCTGAGTAAAAGCAACTGCACACTTTGATCGCTAATTTGGGCTTTGGATAACCTGCCTGACCGGATGATGTTGCTGGTCGGAGGGCTTTCCCGAGTTGGGCTACCGACTGCAGCCCGTTCGGCATGAGGGTGTCACCCTTGTCCCAGGTCCGTTCTGTTACCCATGTCTCCGGGCTGGACACTGGAAAGATGGTCGGAGCGGAGGGATTCGAACCCCCGACCCCTTGCTCCCGAAGCAAGTGCGCTACCAGGCTGCGCTACGCTCCGCCGTTGGCGAAAAAACCGACCCATCTCTTATGGTTGCATGTCGCCCAATCGGACGTCGGCCTTTCCTTGCGGACACGGCTGCGAACCACGTGAGCCCGCGTTATAGCGACGACGCAACAGGGCTGCAAGATGTCATCTTCAATAACTGGGGCGGACCCTGCAGCCTGCTTGCCAGCTCCGCTGCGACCATGGCGCGCAATGGACAAATCCTCGTTGCCCTGCCTCAACGCATAAACCCGGCTGGCGGTGACCGCCAACCGGGAACGCGCAACGTAAACTTGTCGAGCCTGGCTTACCAGACGTTCCAGCGGAGGCCGGCCCGGAGCGCGTGTTCGTAGGTATCACCGACAGTCACGCGAGAGACGGTCCGGGTCACACCGTTGCTGTCGGCCGGCGAGAAGGCCACCTGGGTCCCGAAGTCGGCGGAGCCGATGTAGGTGAAGCGATAGTTGACGTCCAGGATGACGCCGGGGCTCAAGGCATAGCCGAGGCCGGCCGTGAAGGCTGCGGCCGGCGCCAACTGGTAGGCCTTGGCCTTGCCCGAGTAGCGGGTACCGGTACCGGCATAGCTGCCGTCGGTGGTATCGACCAGACTTTCACGCGCTGAATAGTGACGCCCCATGCTGCGCATCGCAGCACCAACGCCGAGACCGAGATAGGGGGTGAAAACGCTGTTGGGGCGCGCGAAATCCCAATACAAGTTTGCCAGCATGACGGTATTGCGAACGTCGATGCGATCGTTGACCGTGCCGTCCGCGCGGACCGTCGATGGATTGGCGCCGCCGCCATCATACATGTAGGAATAAGTGGCGTCGGACTTGATGGCGTTGCGGGTCTCGACATCGACCGTGAGATCGCCGCGGATCTGGTTGCCGAAATAGGCACCCACACCGACGCCGCCCGATACAAACGTGTCGAAGTCGCTCTTGAACCACGACGACTGCGACCCGAACGGCAAGCCGTTGCCGTCGAACAGGTCACGCTGGATGCCGTAGGCGGTTCCCGTTTCCTTGACGTCGGGCTCTGACGTGTAGCCGAACGCGAGGTCGGCGCGCAGGTACCATTTGAATGTTTCGGCGTAGGGAATGGGGGCCGGAATGGCAGCGCCAGCCGCGCGATAATCCTTGATGCCCTCGGCGCCGTTGTTCCAATCCGCAGCCTGCGCAACCGATGGCGCCACGAGGCCCGCCAGGCCAATTGAAAGGCAAAGTGCTACTAGTCGCATATGCGTCGATCCCTCGAATGCAACATCCAACTGACCCCTCGTGCACGGACGCACGGCGATCAGGCTTTGAGGCGGGAGGTGAAGTGTTTACGCGAGTGTCCTGGGGCAACGACAACTCCGATGCACCACAAACGCTAACGCACAAACCAGGAGATCGACGACTTCCTCCCCCTGCCGACTAAGGGAGAGAATGAGGGAGACTGCTTAAAAAGCACTTAAGCGTTGTGTCAGAATTACAGCGAGCGCCAATCCGGGCGCATATCCAGCCCGCCCGGCACATGAAAAACGCGGGCCAAAGGGTTGGCCCGCGTTGTGTTTACGCCGCTATCCGGCGACCTCAGTCCGCGACGCGCCGGACCGCATCGCAGATGTCGTCCACGACGTTGGCGACCAGTTTCTGGTCTTCGCCTTCGGCCATGACGCGGATCACGGGCTCGGTTCCGGATGCCCTGATGACGATGCGGCCGGTTGTTCCCAGCTGTCCGTTGGCGCTGTCGATGGCCTTCTGGACCACATCATTCTTCAGCGGGTTGCCATTCGAATAGCGCACATTCTTGAGGAGCTGGGGCAGCGGCTCGAAACGGTTGCAGACCTCACTGACCTTCTTACCTGTCTCGACAACGACGGCGAGCACCTGCAGGGCGGAGACGAGGCCATCACCGGTCGTGGTGTGGTCGGACAAGACGATATGACCGGACTGCTCGCCGCCGATATTGAATCCGTGCTTGCGCATATGATCGACCACGTAGCGGTCGCCCACAGCCGTACGCGCCATGGTCAGGCCGAGGCCGCCAAGATAGCGCTCCAGCCCCAGGTTGGACATGACGGTCGCGACGATGCCACCACCGGCAAGCGTCCCGCTCTTGTGCCAGCTCTGCGCAATGACGGCCATGATCTGGTCGCCATCGACGATGCGCGCCTTCTCGTCCACGATGACGACACGGTCTGCATCACCATCGAGCGCGATGCCGATGTCGGCGCGCAACTCACGCACCTTGCCCGCCAGCGTATCCGGCGCGGTGGAGCCGCATTCCAGGTTGATGTTGCGCCCGTTTGGCTCGACGCCGATCTCGATGACCTCGGCCCCGAGTTCCCACAGGGCTTCGGGCGCGACCTTGTAGCCAGCGCCGTTGGCGCAATCGATCACGATACGCAGACCATCGAGGCGCAGGTGACGGGGCAACGTGCGCTTGGCGAACTCGACGTAACGCTCACGGGCGCTTTCCAGGCGCGTTGCCCGGCCGATCCGCTCTGCGTGCACCATGAGGTCCGCGCTCGGTGCGCCGATCAAACGTTCGATCTCGGCTTCGGTTTCGTCTGACAGCTTGTAGCCATCGGGATCGAAGAACTTGATGCCGTTGTCCTCGAAGGGATTATGGGAGGCGGAGATCATGACGCCCAGGTCCGCCCGCATGGAGCGCGTCAACATGGCGACGGCGGGCGTAGGCATCGGGCCAAGCAGGAAGACTTCCATGCCGACGGACGTGAAGCCCGACATCAAGGCACTCTCGATCATGTAGCCCGACAGGCGCGTGTCCTTGCCGATGACGACGCGCGGGCTGTGAGTGCAGTCGCGGGAAAAGACATGCCCCGCCGCCATGCCGGCCTTCAACGCGATTTCCGAGGTCATGGGAAAAGTGTTGGCCTGGCCGCGTATCCCGTCGGTTCCAAAATAACGGCGCGTCATGTTTCCACCTTTCGATGCAGCGTCGCCCGCTGCAAAACTCTCACCGGATCATCTGCCAAGGTCAGACACAGGGCCGCTACCCGCTCTGCGCGGAAGGTGCATCTCCAGCCGCCTTTGAGTCTCGCGTGGCCGACCGCTGCCCATTTCGCCTCTCGCAACGCTCAGCGCATTGAACCAAGTGCAATTCATGGTTGAGGTTGAGAGGGTCGCTTTTAGGACAGTGGATATGGGCTCGGCAAGTGGCGAACCCAATCCTCCCCCGCGTTTATTGCGAGGAGCCACTCGACCGCCCCTGCTCTCGAGAGAGGTAATGCAAGCCGAATGCCAACACCAAAGCCGGTCTGGGTTGTTTGCGCTCATGGACCGCACCGGCCTTCAGCCGGGTCCTGGCCTACTGCCCGAGCCGCCGTCGCGGCCTGGGCGTTTCCACCTATCGTGGAAACGCTAAAGGGCACGCCTTGCCGCAAATGCCCAACTCGGGGAGGCCACGCGCGGGTCAACCATTGTGCCCGCGTCGCGGCAGAAAGGGCGTTCCTGTTGCGGACAACGCAATGCACATCGCAAGAGAGGCGACGATGCCTCTCTCAAGCCGCCCCCTCCCGTCTCACTTCGAGACCTGATCGAAAAGGTCTTCAAACACCTTCCTCGCCTTGCCGGGCTGCTTGACTGCTTTAGCCTGTTCGAGATTGGAGGATGGATCTCCCACCACGATCAGCGCAACCATGCCCATACCGTAATGGGGTTTGCATTGGATGCCGTAGACGCCTTCCTTGGTGAAGGTCACGGTGACATCCTTGTTCAGCTCCCCCTTGAAGGGCTTCGCCCCCTCCGGCAGCATGCCCGGAATCGAAAGTGCGTCGTGCCCCTTGTCTTTGGCGACAAAATGCACGGTATCGCCGGGCTTGATACGCAGGAAGCGAGGCTCGAACTGGAACAGGCCATGTTTCGGGCTCATATTGAGCGTGTTGATCGTGAATTCCTCGGCGTGGGCGGCGGTGGCCATGGTCACCGCCATTGCGGCTCCGACAAACAAACTGCGTACGAGGCTCGTCTTCATTCCTTGACTCTCCTGTCTTGATGGCATCCGACGGACCATTCCATCGGTGATATGAGGCCGGTTGTTCCGAGGCGGCGGTCCTTCGACATTTTCCTTCTCGTTTTTCGACGTCATCAGTAGGCATCGCGCAGATAGCGAGCGGCGCGACGCAAATCATCAACCCATGCCTGGGCGCCGTCCTCGTCCAGTCGGCCCTGGTCCGCGGCTATCCGGTGCAGCATGACGTCAACGTCACGCGCCATGGACCGCGCCCCGCACACATAGATCGACGCACCGCGCTGCAACCAGTCGTAGAGTTCCTGCCGGGCTTCCCACATGCGGTCCTGGACGTAGATTTTTTCCGCCTGGTCGCGTGAGAACGCCAGGTCCAGGCGCGTCAGCACGCCCTCCTTGCGCAGGGTCTGCCATTCGGAATCGTAGAGATAGTCGGTCGCCCGGTGGCGGCTGCCGAAGAACAACCAGTTCCGGCCTCTGGCGCCGAGCGCGGCTCGTTCCTGCAGAAACCCGCGGAACGGCGCGACACCGGTCCCCGGGCCGACCATGATCATGCTGGTCGACGGATTGGGCGGCAGATGGAAATGGGGCTTGGGATTGAAATACACGCGCAGCCTGTCTCCCGTGCGGCAGCGCTCGGCGACATACATGGAGGCAACACCCTTGTGCAGGCGCCCAAACGTGTCATAGGCGACCGCTCCCACAAGGAGATCGATCTGCCCCGGCGTCGCCTTGCGGCTGGATGCGATCGAATAGAGCCTGGGCTGCAGGCGGCGGAACAAGCCGGTGAGCTGGTCGGCGTTGAGTTTGACGGGCGCGGCAGCCATCAGGTCGATCAATTGTCGACCGCCTTCGAGATAGTCGGACGCCAGGGTCTCACTGGCTGCGATCTTCGCGATTTCGGGGTCTGCGCTGAAGGTGGCATAAGCCTGGACCTGCGCCATTGTCAGCGAGGTGATGTCGTAATGGGAACGCATCGCATCGCGGAGCGCCACATTCGATGACAATCCCGCCAGGGACAGAATCTCGGAGACCAGTTCGGGATCGTTCTCGGGGAAGAGACCGATCGTATCTCCCGGTTCATATGGGATATCGATATCGTCAGGCGTCAAAGAGAGATGGTAGTTGGATGTCGTTGATCCAGCCCGGTTCAGGTTGACCTTTTCTGCAATAATGGCGTCGAACGCGTGCGCCCGGCTTGTCGACCCAAGGCCGCTGGTCGCGCCAGCATCGATGGCAAGGTGCGTATCGGAGGCGCCAAGCCTTGTCAGTTGCGCGCCGAGCCATTGGCTCGCCTGGCTCTCGTAGTCCGCATCGCAATCACTTCTCTCCGCCATGCGTGATCCACCGAGTTCGGCAAGCCGCGTGTCGATGGCACGCCCGAACCGGCAGAAATTCTCGAAGTTGGCGTAGGCCCGGTCGCCAAGGGCTAGCACCGCGAAGTTCACGCCTTCAAACCGCGGGGCGTTGGCAGACATGAGCGTCCGATGGAAGTCGACGCTGCGCTGCGGCGGCTCCCCCTCGCCCCAGGTGCTGGCGATCACGAGCAGATCCTTGGCCGCGCTCGCCTCCTTCACGGTGACGGCAGCCATATCCGCGACACGCACCTTCAAAGCCATCCGCTGGGCTGCCGCCCCCGCAGCGACCGCGAGCTCGCGGCTGTTCCCGGTTTCGCTCGCATAGAGGATGAGCAGCGGTCGACCTGCGGCTGCGTGGGCGGCCCTTGCCGAAGACCGCCGCTCCGGACCTGTCCGGGCTGCCGCCTTGCGGGCCGCGATCAGCGCGATGCCGAGGGCGCCGCCGATGACCAGCGCAGCAACGCCCAATGCAGCCACAAAGCACAGCAGGAGAAAAATGCTGAAGTCGGCGTCGGCCTTGTCCTTCAAGGACGAAACCAACGTTGCGATGCTTGTGAGATGTGCCCAATTCATAACGATCAACCACAGTCCTGGAAATGAGTTTGGCAATTGGCCGCCCCGGCATCAGCCAATTCAGATGGGGTTCAGTATCGTCAACGCTCCCCCTGCCAGCCTGAGGTAGACGCTCAATCGCAACCGATTTGCGATCGGAGCAATCGCGGTGGCCGGCATCAGGGAGAACGCGGTGGAGAGCGCATCCGCTGTCGTGGCGTTGTCTGCGACCACCGAAACAGAGCTGTAGCGCGAGCTCGTCGCGCCGGTCGCCGGATCAAAAATGTGGTTGAAGCGCCCCGCCGGATCGAGAAGTGTGCCCGAGCCTGCCGACGTCGCGAGGGCGCGATTATCAAGGGATATCTCATGCATGATTTTTCCTGGAGAGCCCGGGTCCCGCAGGCCTGCCCTCCACGGTCCTCCCTCCGGGCGTCCATCCATGGCGCGGATTTCACCCATGTCGACGAGCGTGTGGCCAATGCCGGCGGACCGCAGCAGTTCCACCACGCGATCGGTCAGATAGCCTTGCGCGATACCGTTGAGCGTGACAGCCGCACCACGCCGGCCGAGATGGATGCGGTTCGAGGCCACGACGATCCCCTGCGATCCGACACATGCGCGCGCGGCCGCCACATCCCCCATGGCCGGGCCTGCCGGGTCGGCGTCGGGGCGGGAAAAATGTTCTGCATAGAGCTTCCAGAGCGGCTGCACCGTCACGTCGAAAGCGCCACCCGTCATCCTGGTGAACTCGACGCTCCGGCCGAGAAGCTCGACCAGTTCCAATGGCGGGGCGTCCAGGAGTCCGTCGCGATTGAGCCGACTCAGAGCCGAGCGAGGATCATAGAGGCTGAAAATGCCCTCCAACCGCGCAACTTCGGCCAGGGACCTGTCGATCAGCCCTCTGGCCACAGCGCCATCGGGATGATGGATCTTGATGGTGGCATCCGCACCCAACGCCACGCCTCGCCAGACATGCAGGTTCTCGTTTGTGGCGGCCAACGCCTTGGATGACCAGACACCCGGAATGCTGGATGCCATCAGCATACCAGGCAGGGCACCGAAGATCTTCAGGACGCGCCGGCGCTCCTGGTTCGGGCTAGTCATTGCTGCCACTCCTGGGTTGGGAATTGGATGGGCCGTAACCGGGCAGAATGTAGCCCTCGGGTACGGCATCGAAACGAACAACCTGCCCGCCATGCTCCGAGGCGAAGCGGTCGGCTGCGGCCTTGGTGCCGAACGGGATCGTTTCGCTGTCATTCATCCCGCTGCGGCGATCGCTGCCAATCACGTAGAAGGCATCGCGGGCCTTCATCCACGTACCTGGCTCGGGATGCTGCCAGTTCTTGACCCTGCTCATGTCGTTGACGTAGATGGCGCGGACCGGAAACGATGACATCGACAGAAAGTTGTACGCGAACATGTCGCGAACCGATGCAAACCAGTATGGCGCGTCACGACCCTGGACAAAGACCTGTGCCTTGGGTCCCGGGTGTTCCTGCAAGGTCATGCCGCAGAACTCCGCGACAGAGTTCTTGGTAACATTCTGCGGACCAGGAATGGGCGTTTCCTCGTTACACGCCGCAAGCACCAGCACGGCCAGACCGGCCGCGATGCCGTTCAGACGGTTTTGCCAGTGTTTCATACCTGTCTCCTCGAGAAGGCAACGCTCGCGAAAAGCAGCGGCAGGCAGATCCACGCCAGGAGTGCGCTTGCAAGTACGGCCGGCCCAAGTGTCACATCGCGGGCTATCCCGGTCATTCCGCTCAGTCGCCCGATGTCTGGCAGGCCGGAAAGATTTAGCATCCGGTAGGCATCGGCCGGGTTTGCGAGACGCAGCATATTGAAGAGCCGCAACGTGACGAACCTGCCGTTGTCGATGACAAGAATGCCAAGCAGGCCGACATCGTAGAGAATGACGAAGAACAGCCAGATGCCGATGGCCATGCCGGCCGCGGTACGCGGACTTTGAGCAAACACGCTCACGCAATACCCCATCGCGAGGAATGCAGCGGCAAGCATGACGCTGGTCCCGAGCAGGCAGACATAGGCGATGATGGCCGCGTGGTCGTGCCCGGCAGACGTCAGTCCCATCGCCAGCGCGGCCAGGCCGTAACCGATGAAAATCGCGATCGTAAGTATGCCGACATGGCCAAGGAACTTGCCGGCGATGATCTGCCACCGCCGGACCGGGTAGGACAGCAGCAGCAGCATCGTACCCCGGTCGAACTCACCCGCAATGGCGTCGTGTGCGATGACCAGGGCAATGAGCGGCACCAGGAACGTGGTGAGGCTGGAGAGACTGACAACGGCGACCGAGAAGCGCGATGCGCCGACCTCTCCCACGGGTGCGCTCCCGATCAGGGAAAGGGTGAGCGCGAGTGCAGCCAGCAGAAGCGTACTTGCCACGACGCGGCGGTTGCGGAAGCCGTCGCGCATCTCGCGGCCTGCAATGATCCATATGGATGAGATCATTTGGCCACCTCTCGTTCCATGATGTCGGCATAGATGTCTTCAAGTGCGGCCGGAACAACTTCCACATCCGCCAGTGCGTCCGCCTCCGCGAGCAGGTGACGAAGGATGGGCAGCTTCTCTTCCGCGCGACAACGGATCTCGATCCGGCCATTGCGATTGGAGACCTTGAGCTGATCACCACCATGCGACAGCGCGGCCTCGGGCAGCCTCGCGCCGTCGGGCAACTGGATGCGGATGCGCGCCAGTGCCGTGGATGATTGGCGCAGGTCCGCGATTGTCCCGTCCGCCACCTTCCTTCCATGGATGAGGGCAACAACCCGATCGACCTCCGGCTCGATCTCGGCGAGGGCGTGGGACGACAGCAGGACGGTGGTGCCGTTATCGGCCAATTCGCCGATGATCCCGTAGACTTCCTTGCGCAGGGACGGATCCAGCCCCGAGGTCGGCTCATCAAGCAAAAGAAGGCGGGGCGAGCCGATCAACGCCTGGGCCAATCCCAGGCGCTGGCGCATCCCCTTGGAATAGGTGCCAAC